>JAFAWI010000642.1 GCA_019241915.1 Alphaproteobacteria bacterium | reverse complement strand
CGTCGGCGATGTCGACGCCGACCTGGTCGAGCACCGCCGATTCCATCTGGCTCGCCACGGTGCGCTTCCAGATCAACTCGTAGAGCCGGCGGTGGTCGGCGTCGAGGTGGCGTGCGACATCGGCCGGCTTGCGCGTCATCTCGGTCGGGCGGATCGCCTCGTGCGCTTCCTGCGCGTTCTTGGCCGGGCTGCGGTAGACGCGCGGGCTTTGCGGCAGGTAACGGTCGCCGAAATCGCCGGCGATCAGGTTGCGCGCCTCGGCGATGGCTTCCTGGGCGATGGCGACGCCGTCGGTGCGCATATAGGTGATCAGGCCGACCGTGTCGCCGCCGATATCGATGCCCTCATAGAGCTGCTGCGCGAGCCGCATCGTGCGCGTGGCGCCAAAGCCGAGCTTGCGCGAGGCTTCCTGCTGCAGGGTCGACGTGGTGAACGGCGGAAACGGGTTGCGCCGCGTCTGGCGGCGCTCGATCGCGGTAACCGCGAAGCCGGGCGCGGCGAGGAGCGCATCGGCGGCGGCGCGCGCCTTCGCCTCGCTGTCGAGATCGTAGCGGTCGAGCTTCTTGCCGTCGAGCCGGGTAAGCCGGGCGGTGAACTTGTCCCCGGCCTCGGTGGTGAACTCGACCTCGACCGTCCAGTATTCACGGGCCTTGAACGCCTCGATCTCGGCTTCGCGCTCGCAAATGAGGCGCAGCGCCACCGACTGGACGCGCCCGGCCGAGCGGCTGCCCGGCAGCTTGCGCCACAGCACCGGCGACAAGGTGAAGCCGACCAGGTAGTCGAGTGCGCGACGCGCCAGATAGGCGTCGACCAGCTCGATGTCGATGTCGCGCGGCTTGCGGAACGCCTCGGTGATCGCGTTGCGGGTGACCTCGTTGAAGACGACGCGCTTGACTTCGACGTCCTTGAGGGCGCGGCGGGCGCGCAGCACCTCGTTGATGTGCCACGAGATCGCTTCGCCCTCGCGGTCCGGGTCGGTGGCGAGATAGAGCCGGTCGGCGCCGCGCACGGCCTCGGCCATTGCGCGCATATGTTTTTCGGATTTGCCGTCGACCTCCCACGACATCGCGAAATCGTCGTCGGGACGCACCGAGCCGTCCTTCGACGGCAGGTCGCGGACATGGCCGTAGCTCGCGACGACCTTGTAGTCGCGGCCGAGATACTTGTTGATGGTCTTCGCCTTGGCCGGCGATTCGACAATGACGACGTTCATTCGACCGTTGATTTAGCGGCGCGAGACGAGATTGCCGGGATGACGCTCGATGCGGCCCGCGAGTTCCAACTCAAGCAACAAGGTAGCGACGGCGGCGGCTGACAATTGGCATTGGCGCACCAGTTCGTCAACCGCGACCGGTGTCGGGCTGAGCTTTTCCAGCACCGCCTCGAGCATGGCATCGCCCTCGACGACCGGCGGCGCGGGGGAGGGCGGCGCCAGCGGCAATGCGGCGGCGGGACGGCTGCGGCGCGGCTGCGGCGGCGGCGCGCCGCGCAACAGCGGCCCGAGCTGGTTGACGATGTCGGCGGCGGTTTCGGTCAGGGTCGCGCCGTTGCGCAGCAGGTCGTTGCAGCCGCGGCAGCGCGGGTCGAGCGGCGAGCCGGGCACCGCGAACACCTCGCGCCCCTGCTCCAGCGCAAAGCGGGCGGTGATCAGCGAGCCCGATTTCGCCGCGGCCTCGACCACGACGACGCCGAGCGACATGCCCGAGATGATGCGGTTGCGGCGCGGGAAATGACGCGCCTGCGGCTCGCTGCCGAGCGGCAGCTCGGCGACGACCGCGCCGTCCCGCACCATCGCGTCGTAAAGGCCGCGGTTCTCCTCGGGATAGACGACATCGATGCCGCCGGCGACGACCGCCACCGACCCGGTGGCGAGCGCGCCGCCATGCGCGGCGGCGTCGATGCCGCGCGCCATGCCCGAGGCGACGACGACGCCCGCCTCGCCGAGCCCGGCGGCGATGTCGTGCGCCAGCCGCCGGCCGTTGGCGGAGGCGTTGCGCGCGCCGACGACCGCGACGATCGGGGCGCGCAGCAGCTCGCCGCGGCCGAGCACGCTGAGCACCGGCGGCGCGTCCTCGACCGCGGCCAGCGCGTCCGGGTAGGCCGGCTCGCCCCAGCAGACGATGCGGCCGCCGAGCCGGGCGAGCGCTTTCAGTTCGGCCTCGGCGGCGGCGCGGCCGGGTGGGGTCACGTCGCGGCCGAGGCGCGGCACCGCGTCGAGCGCCGCCCGCGCCGAGCCGAAGCGGCGCAGCAGCGCATAAAAGCTGACCGGGCCGATCGTCTCGGTGCGGCTGAGGCGCAGCCAGTCGAGGCGTTCGTCGGGATCGAGCTCGCGCGCGGCCGGAATGCGGCTCAGCCCTTGCGGAACGAGATGCGGCTCTCGGTGCCGGCGATCAGCCGGCGGATGTTCTCGTGGTGCCGCACAACGATCAGCGCCGCGATCGCCGCGATCAG
>JAFAWI010000153.1 GCA_019241915.1 Alphaproteobacteria bacterium | reverse complement strand
CAAAACCCCGCCGCCCGGCGGCGGCGAGCTGCAGAAGCGCTACTACGATGTGATGGATCCGTTCGTCACCCTTGCGGTATGCGGCGCGGTCACCAGGAAACTGAAGCTCGCGTCCGGCATCTGCCTGGTGATCCAGCGCGATACGATCTCCACGGCGAAGGCGGTCGCCTCGCTCGACCAGGTGTCGGGCGGCCGGTTCGTCTTCGGCATCGGCGGCGGCTGGAACGTCGAAGAAGTCGAGAGCCACGGCACACCGTTCGCGACCCGGATGCTGCACATGCGCGAGCAGATGGAGGCGATGAAGGAGATCTGGACCAAGAACACCGCCGAATACCACGGCGAGACGGTCAACGTCGTGCCGATGATGACCTGGCCCAAGCCGGTGCAGAAACCGCACCCGCCGATCGTCGTCGGCGGCGCCTTTCCGTGGGCCGCGCGCCGCGCGGTGCGCTACGGCGACGGCTGGTATCCCAACGCCTCGTCGGGCAAGCCCGAGGAAATCCTGCCGGCGTTCAAGAAGATGTGCGCCGAGGCGGGCCGGCCGGCACTGCCGGTGACCATGGGCGGTTGCCCGCTCGACGGCGACCATCTGAAGCGCCTGCGCGACCTCGGGGTCGTCCGCGTCAACACCGGCCTGATGTCCGAGCCGCGCGACCAGCTCCTGCCGGTCCTCGACAAATGGGCCGGGCTGATGCGCGAGCTCAACGGGTAATCGGCTCGCGGCGCCGCTCGCCCGCCGTTCCTTGATGAGCTTTGGCCGAGCGGTGGGCATCGGGACCGTGAGCAACGTGACGCGCCGCCAATTCGCCGCCGGCACGCTGGCTGCGGGTTTGCTGAGCCGGCCGGCCGCCGCGCAGCCGGCGACGCCGAGCGTGCGGCTGCCCGACGGCGCGGCTGTCCCGGCCCTCGGCCAAGGCTCGGCGCGCCTCGGTCAGGGGCGCCACCCGGCTGCCGAGGAAGAGGAAGCCCTGCGCACCGGGATCGCTCTCGGCATGAGCCTTCTCGACACCGCCGAAATCTATGGTGGAGGGCGGTCGGAGCAGCTTATCGGGCGCGTCATCGCCGGGCAGCGGGACAAGGTGTTCGTGGTCTCCAAAGTATGGCCGGACCACGCCACCGCCGGCGGCATCGCCGAGGCCTGCGCGGCGAGCCTCGCGCGCCTTGGGACCGATTACCTCGATCTTTACCTGCTGCACTGGCGAACCGGGGTGGCGGACCTGCGCGTCGTCGTGGACAGTTTCGAGAGACTCCGCAGCAAGGGCCGCATCCGGCGCTGGGGCGTATCGAACTTTGCCGTCGCCGACATGGAGGACCTCTACCGCATCGGCGGCGGCGACCGCTGCGCGGCCAACCAGGTGAGATACAATCTGCAGGACCGCGGGATCGAGCGCGATCTGCTCCCGTGGTGCGAGCGGCACGGCCTGCCGATCATGGCCTATTCGCCGCTCGGCCAGGGTGACCTGCTGAGCAACCCGGCGCTGGTGCGCGTCGCCGACCGCCATCAAGGCAGTCCCGCGGCGGTCGCGCTCGCCTGGACGATACGCAGCGGGCGCGTCGTCTCGATCCCGGAATCCGGCTCCCCGGCTCATGTGCGGGAGAATGCCGGCGCGCTGTCGCTGCGGTTGACCGAGGCGGATTTGGCCGAATTGGATCGCGGCTTCGCGACCTGAGCGGCGGCAACCCGTATCGGCATGACGTTCCGCGGTAGCCCGCCTCGCGCAAAATGCGCGCGCTAATCGGCCGCCTGTTCGATGGTCGCGACGTCGCCGGCCAGTGTCGTGCGGCGCACGTCACGCACCTCGGCGCGGTCGTCGAAGCGGCGCGCGCGGTGCATGGTCTGGCGGTTGTCCCACATCACCAGATCCCCGATCCGCCACCGGTGCGAATAGACAAAGCCCGGCTGCGTCGCGTGTTCGGTCAGGTCGCGCAGAAAGATCTGCGCCTCCGGCACCGTCCAGCCTTCGATCGCGCCCGCATGCGCCGACAGAAACAGCGATTTGCGCCCGGCCACCGGGTGCGTCCGCACCAGCCGCTGCCGCACCGGGCGAAAGGCGGCGCGCTCGGCCTCGGTCAGCTCGGTAAAGCCGATCGCCGCGCGCGAATAGATCAGCGAGTGCAGGCAGACCAGCGGCTCGATCTCGGCCTTGGTGCGCTCGTCGAGCGCGTCGTAGGCGGCCCGCATATCGGCGAATTCGGTGTTGCCGCCGCATGACGGAATGACGCGTCCGGAGAGCAGCGAATACTTCGCCGGTACCGGCCGGAACGAGCTGTCGGAATGCCACAACCGGTCGCCCAGCTTGAAGAACCAGACGCGGTCGTCGGCCGGCATGATCCCGCCGTCCTTGTCGAGGTTCGAAAAATCGGCGATGCCGGAGCCGAGCCGCTGCTCCTCGTGCCTGCGGATATGGCCCGGCGTCGTGTAGCTCTCCAGCTCGCCAAAACGCCGGGTGAACGCGATCTGCCGCGCGTCGTCGAGTTTCTGGTCGCGGAATATCAGCACCGCATAGCGGTCCATGCCCTCTTCGATTGCCGCCACTTCATCGGGGGCCGGCGGTTTGGTGCAGTCGACGCCATCGACTTCGGCGGCAAACGTCGGAGCCAACTGACGGAACGATACGGCCATGACACCTCCACCTGATGCTCGGACACACTTCTCCGTCGATTGTCATTCCCGCAAAAGCGGGAACCCATGAACACAGATATTCGCTGTTCTGCCAGGTCCGTAATCATGGGTTCCGGTTTGGCCTCGTAGGCCCCGGAATGACAACGAACAGTATACCGGGTCAATGAGGTCCTGCCGGACATTGAAAGCCGCCTCGGCTCTGTGCGATTCTCCGGGCCTGAGGTGCCAGACGGAGGTCCGCGATGGCAGATCGCGAGCACGATCACGGCCACGATCATTCCGAGCTCAGCGACATCCAGCTGCGGGTGCGCGCGCTCGAAACGATCCTCACCGAAAAAGGTTATGTCGACCCGGCGGCGCTCGACACGCTGGTCGAAAGCTATGAGACCAGGATCGGCCCGAAAGTCGGGGCACAAATCGTCGCGCGCGCCTGGACCGACCCGCAATTCAAGGCGGCGCTGCTCAAGGACGCGACCGCGGCGGCCAACGGGCTCGGCCATATCAGCCCGGTCGGCAGCCATTTGATCGCGGTCGAGAACACGCCGCAGACCCACAACCTCGTCGTCTGCACGCTGTGCTCCTGCTACCCGTGGGAGGTGCTGGGCCTGCCGCCGGTCTGGTACAAATCGGCGCCGTACCGCTCGCGCGCAGTGATCGATCCGCGCGGGGTGCTCGGCGATTTCGGCCTCACGCTGCCGCCGGATACCGGAATCCGCATCTGGGACTCGACGGCCGAAACCCGCTTTATCGTGCTGCCGATGCGGCCGGCCGGCACCGAGAATTGGGGCGAGGAGCGGCTCGCCGAGATCGTCACCCGCGACTGCATGATCGGCACCGGTCTGCCGCAGGCGGAGTCGCGGAAATGAGCAACACGATCCACGACATGGGCGGGATGCACGGCTTCGGCAAGGTCGAGCCGGAGCGGGACGAGCCGCCGTTCCACGCCGCCTGGGAGGGCCGTGTCCACGCGCTGCAGCGCGCGATGGGCGCCGCCGAGTTGTGGACCATCGACGGCGGCCGCGCCTCGCTCGAAACGCTGCCGCCGGTCACCTACCTCTCGTCGTCCTATTACCAGCGCTGGTTTCTCGGTCTCGAAAAGCGCGTCGTCGCTTTCGGGCTGGTCGGCGCCGACGAATTGGCGGCGGGCCGCTCGCTGCGACCGGGGAAAACGCTGCCGCGCCAGGTGACGCAGGCCGATGCGGCCAAGCCGCCGATCCGCGGCAATTTCGAGCGGCCGACCAATACCTACGCCCGGTTCAAGATCGGCGAGCGGGTCCGCACCGTCAACATCAACCCGGCGACGCACACCCGCCTGCCGCGTTATGCGCGCGACAAGGAGGGCGTGGTCGAGGCGATCCGCGGCTGCCACGTCTATCCCGACACCGCCGCGCTCGACGTGCACAACGAAAACCCGCAATGGCTCTACACGGTCGTCTTCACCGGCCAGGAGCTGTGGGGGCCGGGCTCCGACCCGACGATCAAGGTCTCGATCGAGGCGTTCGAGCCTTATCTGCTGCCGGCGTGAGCCCGCCCGGGATGAGCGCGATCGACCGCAACGCTGTCGCGCGCGCCGCGCTCGAAGTGCCGGGGGTGCCGCAGGGCGAGGAAGGCCCGGTGTTCCGCGAGCCATGGGAGGCGCAGGCCTTTGCGATGGCGCTGGCGCTGCACCAGCGCGGCCTGTTTACCTGGCCCGAATGGGCCGCCACCCTGGCCGCCGAGATCAGGCGCGCGCAGCAAGCCGGCGACCCCGATACCGGCGACACCTACTACCGGCACTGGCTCAACGCGCTCGAACGCCTGGTCGCCGAAAAAGGTGTCGCCGACCGCGCGACCCAGATCCGCTACCGCGACGCCTGGGAGCGCGCCGCCGACGCCACTCCGCACGGCGACCCGATCGTCCTGAAGGCAGAGCATTTCCGAAAATGACCGGCAAATCGCCGCGC
>JAFAWI010000538.1 GCA_019241915.1 Alphaproteobacteria bacterium | reverse complement strand
CGCTGATAAACGGGTTGAGCGCCATGCGCAGCGGGTATTTGACGAGCACCTTGAACGGGTGAAGGCCCTTGGCGCGGGCGGTCACGACGTACTGCTTTTGCAGCTCGTCCAACAGGTTGGCGCGCAGGCGGCGGATCATCGCCGCGGTCCCGGCGGTGCCGATGACGATGACCGGAATCCAGATGTGCGCCAGCACCGACATCGCCTTGCCCATGTCCCACGGGCGGTTCATGTAGCTCGGGTCCATCAGCCCGCCGACCGAAATGCCGAACCAGACATGCGCGAAATAGACCAGCACCAGCGCCAGCAGAAAACTCGGAGTGGCCAGCCCGAGAAAGCCGAGGAAGGTTAGCCCATAATCGCCCCAGCTGTACTGGTGGGTTGCCGAATAGACCCCGATCGGAAATGCCACGACATAGGTGAAGACGATGGTGGCGACCGACACCAGAAACGTCAGCAGCAACCGGTCCCCGACCACCTTGTTGACCGGCATGTCGTAGAGAAACGAATAGCCCATGTCGCCGCGCAGCAGGTCGCCGACCCAATAGAGGTACTGCTGCCACAACGGCAGGTCGAACCCGTACTCCTGCTTCAGAAACGCGATCTTGGCCATGTTGGCGTTCTCGCCCGAGCTTTGCAGCTCGGCGATATAGGTCGAGAAATAGTCGCCCGGCGGCAGGTGGATGATCGTAAAGATCGCAATGCTGATGACGATCAGCGTCGGGATCATGATCAGGATGCGGTGAACGATATAGCGCAGCATCAGCCGATCGTTGCGTGTCGCTTCCCGGCGCAAGCCCCGACCCGCCTCTCGGTTCGCGAGCCATTGCCGGCGTGGCCCCTGGCCTCGACCCGGGAGCGGTAATCGAAAGACGGCTGCCGACTGGCGCGAGAATTCATCGCGCCGGCGCCGCAAGCTCGGCGGTAGAGCCGGGGCCGCCGGGCTTTTCGAACCAGAAGCCGTCCGGCTTGTAGATGCCGAAATGCGCGCCGGGGTCCCAATTGTAGACGCCGTCGCTCGGCACGTTGCGCAAACGGTCGCTGACCACGACCGGCTGCAGCACGCCGGCGATGAGCCCGATCGAAAACACCTGGTCCGACCATATCTGCAGCATGTCGTGCCAGACCTGCGCCTGGTCCTGTTCCTTGGTGGCGCCGAGCCAGTTGCCGTAAAGCTGCTTCAGCCGCGTCGCCTCCGGCAGATCGGGCGGCTCGCCCATCTTGCCCTTGGTCTCGGCATATTCGCCCCATTTCGGCCATTCGAGCTGGTCCTGTGCGCTCGGTGCGAACTCGGCCGGCGACATCGTCGCCGTGGCGAGCCCGTTCTCGATGCCCTTGTCGAGCGCCATCAGCGTCTCGCCCGAAAAGACGCGGCGGCGGAACAGCGTCAGCTGCGCCGGTTTCGAGTAAAGCGGGATGCCGGCCCGCCGCCACGAATCGCGGATCAGCTCGAGCATGTCGGCCTTCTCGGTGGATTCGCCCGAATCCTCGACGACGATCGCGCACGGGCGCCCGTCCGGCAGCAGCCGCATACCGTCCGAGCCCTTGTTGGTCAGGCCGATCTCGTCGAGCAGCTTGTTCGCGCCATCGACATCGAAGCCGGCCCAGTCCGAGCGGTATTGGGTGCGGTAGAGCGGGCTTTGCGGCAGCACCGTGTTCTGCCCCTCGATCGCCAGTCCGAAATAGAGCGCTTGGTTGATCTCGTGCCGGTCGATCGCCAGCGACAGCGCGCGGCGAAAGCGCACGTCGCGCAGCAGCTTCTGCCATGCCGGGTCGTTGACGTTGAGGTTCGGGTAAAGCGCGAGCTGGCTGCCCGGTCCGGTGCGCCACAGCCGCACCTGATAGTTGCCGCCCCGCTCGCCGGCCTTGAGGAACGTGTAATCGTCGAACCGCAGATAACGGGCCTGCAGATCGCTTTCGCCGGCACCGGTCTTGGCCGGGATGATCTTGCTGTCGGCGATCGTATAAACCACCCGGTCGATATACGGCAGCTGATGCCCGGCGCCGTCGACCCGGTAATAGAACGGGTTGCGCTCGAAGACGATGCGGTCGGCAGGCGGCTTGGTCTTCAATACCCAAGGATCGAGCGTCGGCAGTTTGGGATTGTCGTTGTGGTACTGGCTGTCGACCTTGGTGTGGAGCGCCGCCCAGTTGCGCGCACCGGTGTCCTTGACGCGCGCCGCGAGCTCGTCCTTGTCGGCGTACTTCTCGTTGAACTTCTTCAGATAATGCGCCGGCGCGTAGATGAACATCGGATCGGGTGCCGCGAGCGCGGGCAGAAACAGCGGGTTCGGCTTCGACCAGCTGTAGCGGATTGTCGTGTCGTCGACGACCTCGAACTTTGGCGCCTCCCCGTCGGCCAGCATCTGCACCGGCAGTCCCGCCGGCGACAGCTCCGGATTGCCCGCGATGTCCTCGAACCAGTAGCGGAAATCTTCGCTGGTGAAGGGCTTGCCGTCCGACCATTTGTGGCCGGGGCGCAGGTGCAGCGTGAAGATGCGTCCTTGCTCGACATCGACCGCGCGCAAGATGTCGGGAACGATCGCGAGCGCCGGGGTATAGGCGACGAGCCGGGCATAGCCATAGACCACCATCAGCCTTGTGTCTTTGGCGCTCGCCATCAACATGCGCAACTCGCCGCCCGGCTTGCCCAGTGTCTCCAGCTCGGCCAGCGCCGGCTCCTGCGGGATGCGCTTGGCCACCGGCGGCAGGCTGCCGCTGCCGACTTGGTCGGCAAACAGCGGCGTCTCCTGCAGCGCCGCGTGCGCACCGGCGGCCGCCAGCAACAGCATCGCAATCGCCGGCAACAGCGCCGCCCGCCTCATTTGCCTGCCGCCATCTTCAGTTCGCGCGCCGCCTTGCCCGGCATCGCGCTCGCCTCGACAAAATGCCGCGGCGCCACCTCGATCAGCCGCGGCGGATTGTCGGGATCACGGCGGAACGGCTCCGGCCAGGCCGCCGGGTCCGATGCCTTGTCCTCCATCAGCTGGGCGAAATCGAGCCGATGCCCGAGGTCTGGCGCCGGCACCGCGGCGAGCAGGGCTTTTGTGTACGGGTGCACGGGGTCGCGGAAGAGGACGCCGCGCCCCGCGACCTCGACGATCCGCCCGGCGCACATCACCGCGACGCGGTCGGCGATGTAATCGACGACCGCCAGGTTGTGCGAGATGAACAGGTAGGTGAGATTGAGTTTTTCCTTGAGGTCGATCAGCAGGTTGAGGACCTGCGCCTGGATCGACACGTCGAGCGCCGAGACCGGCTCGTCGCAGATCACCAGATCGGGCTTGAGCGCCAGCGCCCGCGCAATGCCGATGCGCTGGCGCTGGCCACCCGAAAACGAGTGCGGGTAGCGCCGCAAATGACGCACGTCGAGCCCGACCAGGTTGGCCAACTCGGCCACGATCTTGCGGCGTTCCGCGGTGTCGCCGATGCCGTGGATGACGAGCGGCTCGCCGATAATGTCGGCGACGGTCATACGCGGGTTCAGCGAGCCGAACGGGTCCTGGAAGATGAACTGCACCTTGCGCCGGAAGCCCTTCAGCTCGTCGCCGTCGAGCGCCAGCACATCGCGCACAGTGCCGCCGTCGTTGAACGTGACGCTGCCGCTGTCCGGCTCGACCGCGCGCAGCAGCATTTTCGACAGCGTCGTCTTGCCGCAGCCGCTCTCGCCGACCAGTCCCAGGCACTCGCCGCGCGCGATCTCGAGGTTCACCCCATCGACCGCGACGATGCGGCCGGCAATGCCGCCGCTGAACAGCCCCGAGCGCCGTAGCCCGTAGCTCTTGCGCAGCTCGACGCATTCGAGCAGCGGCGCGGTGCAGGCTTCTGCGGACCACGCCGTCTTCTCGGCCATCAGGTAGGGCGCATCGCCGGGCGGGATTTCGCGGATCGGCACCAGCCGCTCGCCCGGCTTCATGTCAAAGCGCGGCACCGCGCGCAGCAGGGCTTGCAGATAGGGGTGCGAGGCGCGGCGGAAGATGTCGTCGAGCGTCCCCGATTCCATCACCGCGCCGTGGTACATCACGACGATTTCCTCGGCGATGTTGGCGACGACGCCAAGGTCGTGGGTGATCAGCAGCACCGCCATGTCGAGCTCATGCTGCAGCTCGACGACCAGCTTCAGGATCTGCGCCTGGATCGTCACGTCGAGCGCGGTGGTCGGCTCGTCGAGGATCAAGAGCGCCGGGCGGCAGACCAGCGCCATCGCGATCATCGCCCGCTGACGCAAGCCGCCCGACAGCTCGAACGGGTAGCTGCGCCAGGCGCGCGCCGGATCGGGAAAGCCGACAAGGCGAAGCATGTCGACGCCCAGCTCCTGGACCTCGCCCCCGGTGCA
>JAFAWI010000488.1 GCA_019241915.1 Alphaproteobacteria bacterium | reverse complement strand
GAGCTGATCGCACACCCGGTCGAGATCACCAATTTCCGCGAGATCTACAACGACCATATCGCGGCGCACATCATGAGCTTTGTGCTGGCGTTCGCGCGCGGGCTGCACGTCTACATTCCGCAGCAGCTGCGCCGCGAATGGAAGCCGGCGCCGCGCGAGGACGACACGATCGTTCACCTGCCCGAGGCGACGGCGCTGATCGTCGGGGTCGGGGGGATCGGCGGCGAGGCGGCGCGGTTGGCCGCGGCGTTCGGCATGACCGTGATCGGCATCGACGAGCGGCGCACCGACAAGCCCGCCGGGGTCACCGAAATGCACCGCTTCACAGCGCTCGACACACTGCTGCCGCGCGCTGATTTTGTGATCCTCACCGTTCCCCACACCCCCGAGACCGAGGGCTTTATGAACCGGGCGCGGTTTCAGCGCATGAAGAACACCGCGTTCTTCATCAATATCGGGCGCGGGATGACGACCAGGCTCGACGATCTGGTGGCGGCGCTCGAGGCGGATGAGATTGCCGGCGCCGCACTCGACGTCTACGAGATCGAGCCACTGCCGCCGTCGCATAAGCTGTGGACGACACCCAATGTGCTGCTGACGCCGCACACGGCCGGGCATGGCCCCTATCTCGACGACCGCCGGCTCGAAGTGCTGCTCGACAATGCCCGCCGTTTCGCCGCCGGGCGGCCGCTGCGTAACCTGGTCGACAAATCGCGCTGGTTTTAGTTCGCGACGCCGGAGTAGCGGCGCCAAGGACACAGCAGCCGATCCGCCGCCAAGGATCGATCCCGTCCCGCGCCGCGTTGACCCGGCGAGCACGACCGAGAGGTTCCGATGGACAGGATCATGGCTGCCGCGTTCGCCGCCGCCGTTTTCATCACGATGACCGGCGGCGCCGACGCCGCCAATGTCTGCCAGTGGACCGGCGCCGACTGGGCCTGCGGCGACGGCAACATCGTCACCGCGCATTACCCGCAGGCGCAGGGCCCTAACATCGCGGTCACCCCGGCAGCCGCGCCGCAACTGCCGGACGGACAGGCGCTGCCGAACGTTTACGGCGCCCCGACGCGCTGACGCCGGATCGATCCGTCCGCCAACCGCGTTGATCCGGCAGGGATCAGCCGGAGGTTTTACATGCGCAAGATCTTGACGACGGCGACGCTGTCGGCGCTGACGCTGCTCGCCGTGACGGCAGCGGCGCAGGCCGAATGCTATTGGGCGGGCAACCACTGGAACTGCGCCGACCGCTACATCTATCCGAAGAGCTACCCGTGGGGCACCGCCATCGTCGATGGCCATTACCAGAGGCCGCCCTCGCCCCCTCAATCGGACGTCGATTATCCGGCGCGATAGCGGTCTGCGGCAACCCCTCGGCTCGCCACCTCCCCCCGCTGCGCGGGGGGGGGATTCGGCGCGCGGCCTCTAGGCAGCGTAGTCAATCAGTTGGCGCACCGGTGCCCCGGATTTGAGCCGGGCGAAGCCTTCGTTGATCTCGCTGAGCTTGATGCGGCCGGAGATCAGGTGGTCGAGCTTGAGCCGCCCCTGCTTCCACAGCGACAGCAGCCGGGGCATGTCGACGCGGAAGCGGTTGCCGCCCATCGACGTGCCCTGGATCTTGCGGTCGCGCAGGAAGTCGAAGCCGTGCAGCTCGATCTTGAGACCGAACGGCACCATGCCGATGATCGTCGCGGTGCCGCCGGGCCGCAGCATCTGGAATGCCTGCTCGGCGGTCGCCTTGGTGCCGAGCGCCTCGAACGAGTAATGGACCCCGCCTCCGGTCATCTCGCGGATCGCCTTGGCTGGGTCCTCGATATTGCTGACGTTCAGCGTGTCGGTGGCGCCGAGCTCCTTGGCGAGCTCCAGCTTCGAGGCCTGCGTATCGATCGCGACGATGCGTTCGGCGCCGGCAAGCGCGGCGCCGTTGACCGCCGACAGGCCGACGCCGCCGCAACCGATCACCGCGACCGTCGAGCCCGGCTCGACCTTGGCGGCGTTGAATACCGCGCCGACCCCCGTCATCACACCGCAGCCGACGAGCGCGGCGCGGTCGAGCGGAATGTCCGCGTCTATTTTCACCATCGCGTTCTCGTGCACCAGCATCTGCTCGCCGAACGAGGACAGGTTGAACGCCTGGTTCATTACTTCGCCGCCCTTCCAGCTCATGCGCCGTGCCTGGCCGGGCAGCATCTTGACATCGGTGTTCTCGCACAGGTTCGGATGCCCGGTCGTGCATTGCGGGCAGGTGCCGCAGAATACCGACAGGCAGGTGATGACGTGGTCGCCAGGCTTGACGTAGGTGACGCCGTCGCCGACTGCCTCGACCACCGCCGACGACTCGTGGCCGAGCACCACCGGCAGCGGCGTCGGGTACAAGCCCTCAATAAAATGCAGGTCGCTGTGGCACAGCCCGGCGAACGCGGTGCGCAGCAGCACCTCGCGCGATTTCGGCTTTTCGACCGAAACCTCTTCGATCGTCAGCGGCCGGTTCGCCTCGTGCAGCACGGCGGCTTTCATGGCAGACCTCCCATCGCAACCGGTCCCGCGGATCGCACCGCGATGGCATCGTAACGCGCGGGATGCCCGCGGTCACGCGAGCGCGCAGAGTCGCGATTGCCGCGACGGAAGGGTTCGACGGTACGGGTTTCCGGCCTGGCGCCGGAGCCGGCGGCCGCGGCCTAGAGCGCGCGGCGGGCGCGGCGGGTCAGGCGATCCTCGAAGTTGAGGCCGCCGCGCTGGGCAAAGCTGCCCTCGACCAATTTCATCTCCTGCTGGGCCTCCGCAACCGCGGCCTGCGCCTCGGCGATCTGTTCGGTCAGCTCGGCGATCGAGTGCAGCAGCTTGTCCCGTCGCTCGACCAGCGGCCGGACGAATAGCGGGTCGATCGGGCTGCGCGTGGGCAGCGCAGCGGCCCCGCCGGCCTGATCGATTTCCGTGCGCAGGCGTTCGACGTCGGCGTGCAGACGCTCGCTCAGCGACTCAAGTTCGCCGAGGTAGCGCTGGCGCTCGGCGAGCTGCCAGTGGTGAAGCCGGTAACGGTTGCTGCGGCCGTTCATCCAAAATCCCCAAAGCTGTTCCGCACCTCCACTGCCGGGCGCTGCCACGACACGCGACAATGCTGGGGCCGCGGTGCTAAAATCCCGTAAACGGAGGCTGGGGAGCCTTCGTCTTTGGGGGTGGGAGCCTCCCGCTGATGGAGCGGGATAATCATTTGTTAACCGCTCACGCTAATACTGGTTAACGGTGACGGCGACGACGAGCCGCTCGGTCTCCCTGGAGGCGTGCGATGCGTGTTTTGCTGGTTGAGGACGATGCGGCGACCGCCGCCAGCATCGAGCTGATGCTGCGCAAGGAAAATTTTATCTGCGATACCACCGATCTCGGGGAAGACGGTCTCGAGATCGGCAAGCTTTATGATTACGACATCATCATCCTCGACCTGATGCTGCCGGACATCGACGGCTACGAGGTGTTGCGTCGGCTGCGCGCGGCGCGGGTCAGGACGCCGATCTTGATTCTGTCGGGCCTGGTCGAGCTCGACCACAAGATCAAGGGACTCGGGTTCGGTGCCGACGATTTCCTGACCAAACCGTTCGACCGCCGCGAGCTGATCGCGCGTATCCAGGCGATCGTGCGCCGCTCCAAGGGTCACCCGGAATCGACGATCCGCACCGGCAAACTGCTGGTCAACCTGGACAGCCGGGTCGTCAGCGTCGACCAGAACCCGCTGCACCTGACGGCCAAGGAATACGGCATCCTCGAGCTGTTGAGCCTGCGCAAGGGCACGACGCTGACCAAGGAGATGTTCCTCAACCACCTCTATGGC
>JAFAWI010000373.1 GCA_019241915.1 Alphaproteobacteria bacterium | reverse complement strand
TGATCCGGATCAGCGCCAGCCCGGATAGCAAGATCATCGACCGCATCGTCAATTTCGGGCGTGAGGTCGAGAAGCGCGGCTTTCCCGGCATTTGGATCGGCGACTCGCTGGGCCGTGGCCGCCCGACCCTCGACTCGCTGCAGGTGTTGACCGCCGTGGCGGCGGTCACCTCCTCGGTCGAACTCGGGATCAGCGTGTTGCAGCTGCCGCTGCGCAACCCGATAGAGCTCGCCCACCGGGTGCAGTCGCTGCAGGCGATGTCGAACAACCGCTTGATCCTCGGCCTCGGCAGCGGCTCGACGCGCGACGATTTCGAACTGCTTGGCTACGATTACGATCACCGCTTCCGCACCTTCAAGAACGACCTCGAAATCATGGCCAAGGTGTGGAGCGGCGAGCCGGTCAACGGCGGCACCCTGTCCACCTGGCCGGGTTGCAGGGGTGGCCCTCCGATCCTGATCGGCGCTTGGCGCAGCCCGCGCTGGATCACCTACGCCGCGAAGGAAGCGCAGGGGTGGACCCCATCGGGCCGCTACAGCAGCCTCGAAGACCTCGAATTCGGCATGAGGACCTATCGCGAGCAGGGCGGAGCCAATGCCGTGCTGGCCAACTGCTCGATCGATCTGCAGGAGCGGCCGGAATCGGCCGAATTGGCACGGCTCGCGTCGGTCAATTTCATCTGCTCGCCGGATGAGGCGCGCCGCCGGATCAAGGACGTCGAGGCGCGCGGCTTTGACGAAATCCTGATCGGCTCGGCCTTCGGCGCGCTCGATGAGGTCGAGCGCATCCGCGACTTCCTCAAATCCTAATCGAATATGCGACAACGCGATGGCCGGATTGCCCCGGCCATCGCGTTGTCTTAGCCCGGGTTATGAACTCAGGCAGTCGGGATCAGTAGCACGGCCGATACGTTGCCACGACACCGCAATAATGCATGCCGTAGGCCGATGGCGGGGTGCCGACGCCGACGCCAAAACCATTGCCGAAATCCCAACCCAGGTACATTCCGTCGGCCTTGGCAGACTGCAATGGAAGCGCCGCAGCCAACAGACCAAGCGCACCGATGGCGAAAGCCGCTACCCGATTGACGCGCCGGGTATTTGTCGTTTTCTGCATTTCAACCTCCTGTTTCGGAGTGAACATTGTCCGTTCTTTTAACGTGTGCAGCCTTTTGACGGTTCCGTTCGGCACCATGTGGCGCTCGGGTTGCTCGTGACTACCGGCTGAACAGCCCCGAGTTTGCGTTGCGGCCCGCGCCGCGTCGGGACTAGGCTTTCGCGGGCAATAATCGACAGCAACGGGCGGAGGGAACGGCCATGACCACATTCGTTGCCGGCGGCACCGGTTTTATCGGACGGCGGCTGATCCCGCTGCTCGTCGCGCGCGGCGAGGAGGTCGTGGTCATGGACATCAATCCGCAGACCGCCGACTACTCGGCCTACGGCAAGCAGGTTCGCGTGGTGCGCGGCGATGTCAGTCAGTTCGACGATTTTCAGGCCCGCATCGTCGAGGCCAAACCCGACCGCATCGTCAATCTGGCCTACTACATCGGCAGCGACCTGCCGCCGCGCGTCGCGTTCAAGCTCAACGTGCTCGGCATGGACAATTGCTTTGAGGCGGCGCGGCTCGCCGGCGTCAATCGCGTCGTCTACGCCAGCTCGGTCGCGGTGTCTGGCGAACAGAAGAATTACGGCGAGCGCCTGGTCGACGAGACCGACTTCAAGCACGGCCACGTGCAGTACGCGATGCACAAGATCTTCAACGAATGGCAGGCGCAGGACTACCGCGAGAAGCACGGGATGGAGATCACCACGATCCGCCCGGCCAACGTCACCGGCCCGGACAAGATCTTCGGCTCGGTCGACCACGTGTTCATCGTCACCAAGCCGGCACGCGGCGAGCCGGTCACCATGCCCTACAAGGACGCGATGCGCGCCCCGGTCCATGTCGACGAGATCGCGGAAATCTTCGCCCGCGTCGCGATGAAGGACAAACCCGAGCACGCGATCTACAACACCGGCGGCCAGACCATCAGCCTTGGCGAGATCGCCGACATCGTCCGCGAATTCATCCCCGACGCGCAGATCAGCTTCGACCACGAGACCGGCGGGCGCGAGCGCTCGGGCAATTTCATGATCGACAACAGCCGCGTCGTCACCGAATTCGGCATCCAGTTCCGCCCCTACCGCGAGCGGGTGCTGCAGATCATCAACGAGGTGCGCAAGGAGCGCGGCCTGCCGCCCCTCAGCGACCACTGAGCGTCATTTTAGCTGCGGCGCTTGCGGAAGAAGGCTTGCAGCAGGGCCGCGGCACGGCGCTCGGCGATCCCGCCGTAGATTTCGGGGCGATGGTGGCAGGTCGGCTGGTCGTAGATGCGGGGCCCGTGCTCGACGCCGCCGCCCTTTGGGTCATAGGCGCCGAAATAGAGCCGCCGGATGCGGGCGAAGCCGATGGCCGCGGCGCACATTGGACACGGCTCCAGCGTAACATAGAGATCGCAGTCGTCGAGCTGCCGCCGTCCGAGCCGTGCCGCCGCCGCACGCAGCACCAGTATCTCGGCATGCGCGGTCGGGTCGCGCTCCGCCTCGACCCGAGTGCCTGCGACGCCGACGACCGCGCCATCCCGCACCAGCGCAGCGCCGACGGGCACCTCGCCGCGGGTGCCGGCGCCTTCCGCCTCGGCGAAGGCGCGGCTCATCGGCATCTCGTCGTGCTTCGCGGTTGCCCCCACCGGCACCCCTCGCTATCTCGTCGCAGCATGAACGACGCCGCACCGCAGCGCATCGCCAAAGTGCTCGCCCGCGCCGGACTATGCTCGCGCCGCGATGCCGAGCGGTGGATCGCCGAGGGCCGGGTCTCGGTCAACGGCGAGGTGCTGGCGAGCCCTGCGGTCACCGTCACCATGGCCAGCGACATCCGCGTCGACGGCTTGCCGCTACCCGAGCCGCAGCGCCCGCGGCTGTGGCGCTACCACAAGCCGGCCGGCCTCGTGACCACGCACCGCGACGAGAAGGGCCGGCGCACCGTGTTCGCTGCGCTGCCCAAGGAATTGCCGCGGCTGATCTCGATCGGCCGGCTGGACCTCAATTCCGAAGGGCTCTTGCTGCTAACCAATGACGGCGCACTCGCTCGCCGCCTCGAGCTGCCGGCGACCGGCTGGCTGCGGCGCTACAAGGTGCGCGTGCACGGCACCGTCGATCCGGCGCGGCTCGCCGCGCTCGAAAAAGGCCTGACGGTCGATGGTGTCCGCTATGGTTCCATCCGGGTGCAACTCGAGCGCCAGCAGGGCTCGAACGCCTGGCTCGCGCTGTCGCTGCGCGAAGGCAAG
>JAFAWI010000131.1 GCA_019241915.1 Alphaproteobacteria bacterium | reverse complement strand
GCACCGAACGAATAACCGGGGCCGCTTGGCGTGACACCCGCCGGCGCGGCCGCGGTGCCGTCGGAGCCGGTTGGGCCGGCGGCACTTGAAGCTGGGGCAGGCGAGGGGAGCGGCGCGATCGTGGTGCCGGGATTGCTCTCCGGCACATGCGTCCCGGGAACCTGCGGCGTTCCGAGGTTGTAGCTTCCCGTGCCCGCTATCTGCGCCACGACCAGCAGCGCAAACGCAACGCCCAGCGTCAGCCTGCGCCGGGCTGTCAACCTGCCGCTCATCGCGTTCCTTTCGTTCGCACTCCGAGGGTCGCCTTGCAGGTGCTGGCCTCCGGATCAACAATCGCCGGCGCGGCCCGTTCCGGCCGCAGGCTCGGGGCTGTGCCGGTTGGCTTTACGGGGCGTTAAGCGCAAACGTGCATGCTGGCGGGCGGGGCGCGGAGATGCGCGAAGACGGGACGGATATGCGGCAGGAGTTTCTCGGGCCGGAGAGCGGCAATGGCATCGTCGGCTGGGCCGTGCGCCAGCTCGCACTGTGGCTGGTTGCCGGCTTGGTTGTGTACTGGGTCGCCGCGAATTTCAATTTCCTGCGGCCATCCGATCCCGCGGCAGCCGACAGCGCGGCTGCCGCCGGCGACGCGCTGCAGGCCCGGATCGTCGATGGGGCGGCCGCGCCGCCGGAAGCAAAGCCGGTGCTGGGGCGGGCGGCGCAAGCGGTTGCCAACTCGCTCAGCCTGCGGGCCCGGCCCGACGGCTACGTCTATGTCAATGCCTCGGTCAACGGCATGCCGATGCGGATGGCATTCGACACCGGAGCCGCGGTCGTCTCGCTGACCCAGCAGGATGCGGTCAAGGCGGGCGTCGCCGGCAATCTGAATTA
Organism: Alphaproteobacteria bacterium; assembly: GCA_019241915.1. Lineage (GTDB taxonomy): Bacteria > Pseudomonadota > Alphaproteobacteria > ATCC43930 > CGMCC-115725 > DATARH01. Next base: position 10,093 of record JAFAWI010000131.1, on the reverse strand, counting down.
TTCGATGGCCTTCGGCACCGCCAACGGCCGCGCCCTCGGCGCGCCGGTGACGCTGCGCGAGATTCGCATCGGCCAGCTGGTGATTCCCGACGTCGAGGCGGTCGTCATGCAGAACATGACGACCTCGCTGCTCGGCCAGACCTTCCTCAAGCGCCTCGAAAGCTATCAGATGAAGGACGGCATCCTGACCCTCAGCTGGCAGTAGCGCCGCTGCGGTTGGTGGAGGCTACTCGAGCAGCGTCTGCAACCTATCCAGCCCGTGTCCCGCCGCTACCAGGTGGCCGCGATCCCGGTCTTGGGTCGCCGCGTTCACGATATTGTCGACCTCGGCCATCTTGCGTTCGGCCTGATGGGGCGAGATTTGTCCGCGATCGACCTGGGCTGAATATTTGAGCCGCAGCTGCTCCTGCAGCCGAACGAGGTCCGGATAGCGCGCGAACGGGATCGCGTCGCGCTCGATGGCATCGTTGACGCACTGCGCGTGCGCCACATAGCCGCCGGGCTGCGCCGGATAGCTGCGGTTGCAGGCTTGGCGGTCGACGTTCAGGTTACCCGGCGGCGCGCCCAAGCTCGGTACCAACGACTGGAACGGCGATGGCACGGAGCAGCCGGCAAGCGCCGCACAGATCACTACGGCTGCCATTGACTGACGCATCGACCTCTCCACCGCAAGATGCGCGCACCCGCCGCGAAAACAGCCGCAGATTACCGCAGTTTCGGCCGTCGCAGCTAGTGGGGCGGCGACAGCCGCCGTGGCGCGCGGCCTCCTTCGCCCGCGCTAGTTGATCGCGTAGAGCAGCTCTGGGCTCGGCGCCGCCTTGCCCAGTTCGACCTGCTTCACGGCGGCGATCAGCTTTTCGTGGGTGGAGACCTTGCGCTGAACCGACTTGCCGCGCTCCACGATGACGCCGTTGATAAAGTCAATTTCGGTGCGGCGGCCTTTCTGCATGTCCTGGCCCATCGACGGCCGCTGTTGCTCGCTGCGGCCTTGCGAGTTCCTCAGCGCGATCATCAGCGCCGTCACCTCTTCCAGCGCCTTTTCGTCGCCCTCAGAGGCGCGCGCCAGCGTTTCCGCGTCCTGCCCCGCGATGTCCTCGAGCTTGTAGCCGAGCGCCTGGCCGACCCGCACCCCTTCGCCGCCGAGCGCGATGATCAGCTTCCGGATCTTTTCATCCTGCCGCATCGCGTTGCCCGACAGCCCTGAGGCGGCCGAGACGCCGTTGTGCATCCCGTTGACGCACAGCTTCGACCACCGCTCACCCCAGAGGTTGTCGGTCACCTTGCACGTGTCGATCGTGCGGATCATCTCGCCGAGCTCCTCGATCCGGGCGGTCATCCGGCCGTGCACCTCGCCAACGCGGTAGACTTCATGTCCCGGCGGGTTTTTGGCGCCGGTGCGACGGATCTTACCGGGCGCGTACAGCTCGGCGGAAAGGATCGCCGCGATCGCGCCGACCGTCTTGCCCCAGCCGACGACGCCGGCAATGCGCTCCTCGTTGATGCAGTTCTGCAGCGAGACCATGTAGCCGCCCGGCGCCAGATACTGGCGCATCATCGTTGCCGCCCAGTCGGTGTCGTACGACTTCGTCGAGATGAAGCAGATGTCGATCGGCTTCTGCTTGGCAAGCTGCTGCGCCTCGGTCAGGTGCAAGGTCTTGGGCCGGGCACGGACGAATTCCGCCTCAGTGACGCCCTCGAGCGCCAAACCGTCGGTGCGGATCGCCTCGATATGCGCCGGCCATGGGTCGATCAGCGTCACGTCAAACCCGTTATGTGCAAGGTTGCCGCCGGTGTAGCCGCCGATCGCGCCCGCCCCGAACACGACAATCCGCTTGTCGCTCGTCATCGCTTCTCTCTCCTGTCGTGCTGTCTCAATAGCTCGGCTTCGCCGGGTGCGGGGTCAGCTGTATTTCATGACTCCAGCAGGTTTTGTCCTGCGTGTGCAGGTACCAGAACGCCTCCGCAATCTTTATCGGATTGATGATCTCTGCCCCCCGGTTGGCATTGCGCGGCAGGGCCCGGGTGCCGGGCGAGTCGATCGTGCCGTCGATAACGACATTCGCGATGTGCACGCCGTGTTCCGAATATTCCTCGGTCAGCACCTGCGCCAGCGTGCGCATCATCACCCGCGGGTAATAGAGCGATTGGCCGGTCATGCGCTTGCGGCCGCGCAGCGAGCTCGAATTGTTGGAGAAAAAGAAGCTGCCCTCGCCTTTCTTGCGCATCGCCGGCAGCACTTCCTGGGCGACGAGAAACGGTCCGCGGATCGCGACGGCGATCGCGGTGTCGAGGATGCGGACCGGGACGTGTTCGAGCAGTTCTTTGTCGGCCGGCAGCTCGCGTCCGTCGAGATAGCCGGCGTTGTAGATCAGCACGTCCGGCTCCCCCGCCTCGCGGCGGATCGTCTCGAACGCGTTCTTGATCGAAACCTCGGAGCTCAGGTCGAGTTCGACAATCGCGCATTCGCCGCCCTGGTCGCGGATCGCCGCCGCCAGCCCCGAGGCATTGGCCTCGGTGCGCGTCGTCACCACGGTGAAAAAGCCTTCGCTGGCGAACTTCTGGGCGATGGCGCCGCCGACCCCCCAGCGCACGCCGACCGGCACGATGTTCTCATCGACATTGTGACCGTGCAGCATGTTGGTCATCCGGCCGTCGGATTGCCATTTTGAGGTGGCTCCGACCACGACGGCGACCGGCTTTCCCCTGCTGTTCATTGCTCCGCTCCCCGGATTTGCGCGACCGCATCATAGACGCGGATCGCATCGCGGCAGAAGCCCGCCGGAAGACCGAGGGCCGCGACGGCTCAACCGCGGCGGAGCGGGGAGCGTTTCTCGTGGTGGCGGCTATACGGCCGCCGGAAGCGCTTCCGGTGCGGCCATGACTGCTGCGGCGATGCGCTCGGCCGGGAACAGCAGTGACACCGTGGTGCCTTTGCCGAACACGCTTTCGATCGTCAGCTCGCCTTGGTGTAGCTGGAGACAGGCGCTGACCAGCGCCAGGCCCAGCCCGGTGCCTTCGTAGGCGCGCTCGAGTTTGCCGTCGACCTGGTAGAACGGCCGGACGACCCGGGGAATTTCGTCGGCCGGGATGCCGATCCCGGTATCGGCTATACGAACGCCGAGGCCGGCGGCGACCCGCTCTACCGCGATCGCTACGGTGCCGCCCGCAGCAGTGAACTTGACGGCGTTGGACAGCACATTGACGACGCTCTGCCCGATCAGCCGGGGGTCACCGCGCAGCGGCGGCAGGTCGGGCTGGATTGTGACAGCGAAACGGAGCGCTGCGGCGCCGCGCATGCCCTGGGCCAGCCGCACGCTGCGATCCACGACTTGCCCGAGGTTGACGATTTTCTCGTCGAGCCGCGCCTCGCCCGACTCGAACTTCGCCATGTCAAGGATGTCGTTGATGACGTCGAGCAGGTGCTTGCCGCAATCGTTGATGTCGGTGGCGTAGTCGAGGTAGCGCGAGCTGGGCAGCGCCCCGAACACTTCGTCCTTGATCATGTCGGAAAAGCCGATGATCGCGTTGAGCGGCGTGCGCAGCTCGTGGCTCATATTGGCGAGGAACTCGGTCTTGGCGCGGTTGGCGGCCAAGGCTTCCTGCATCGCGCTGCGCAACGATTGCTCGGAGCGCCGGCGCTCCGACACGTCGCGAAACGTGTAGGTCAGGAAAATGCGCTCTTCGCTGCGGCTTTTGCCCCCGAGCGGGACGCGCGAGCAGCTTACCGCCAGTTCCAGCGTCAGCGCCGCGCCATCCTGCCGATGCAATTCGAGCTCGCGCGGCGCGAGCGGCGCCATGGTGAATTCTTCGGCATCGCTCTGCTCCGTTTCGAGCTGCGGGCGCGATGGCAGCGAGACCGGAAGCAGTGCCGTGACCGCGACACCCGGCATGGTCTCCGGCGCCCTTTCGAGCAGCCGGCCGGCAGCCTTGTTCGCCATCTCGACAATGCCGTCGGCGCTCACGACCAGGATGCCGTCGAAGCTGTCTTCGAGCACGCTGCGCATTACCGCGCGGCGGCGCGTGTCCGCCAGGCGCTGTTGCAGCAGCAGGCGCGCCTGCTGCTCGAATTGCAGCAGAAAGCCGAACAGGCAGTGCAGCAGCGCCGCGGTCGCCGGCAGCGCCAGGTCAAGGCTGATTGCGGTCGACGAGCCGATGGCGAGCGCCACAGCGTAGAGGCCGCCCCAAACCCCGCACAACGAAACGAGGCGGCCGCGCCAATCCAGCCCCGTTGAAACCAGCGTCAGAAACAGGACGACCAAAGCCGCCAAAGCCGAGCTGACGCCGGCCCCGGTGCGTCGCAGCGCACGATGTTGCACCACCGACTCGTAGCCGAGCGCCTGCAGCACCGGGCCCGGCATGACCCGGCCGATCGGCACCGCGAATTGGTCGCCCAACTCGACCGCCGTCGCGCCGATCAGCACGTTCTTTCCCTGGATCGTCTGCGGGTCGAAATATCCGTTGAGGATATCGACATAGGACAGACGCGGCACTTCCCCGACGCGAATGCCGTAATCGAGGTAGAAGTCGGCGGGGGGACCGTCGGCCGAGTCGGCCAGCCGCGCGGCGAGCGAGGGAATCAATTGATGGCCGAATACGTCAGCGTTGGGGAACTGGCGCACAAGACTGTCGACGGCAGGCCGGACGTTGACCGCGCCCAGCTCGACGCGGTCGCGGAACAACGGGTTGGGCAGGGTTTCCGATACCGTCGGTCGGCCGTCGCGGCGCGTTTCCAATTGCAGAAACGCCGGCAGGATTACCCGGCCCCGATGCCGCCCTAACGAATCGGCAAGCGCTGCATCGGCCGCCGCGTTTGAGGGCGAGCTGAAATCGATGTCGACGCCCACCTTGCGCGCACCGGCTGCAAACAGCGAGTCCAAAACCTGCGCGTGGTAGCTGCGCGGCCACGGCCACGACGACAGCTCGTCGACGCTGCGGTGATCGATCTCGACAATGACGAGGCTGCCCGACGGCGCGCGCTGCAGCAGCCGGAAGCGCGCATCCATCAGGTTGCGGTCGAGCGGCTCCAGCAACCCGGCCCAAAACGCAAGGGCGGCGCAGCCAAAGACGATCAGCGGCAACAGTCGATAATGCCGCGACGCCGGTGCCGGCGCCGTGGCCACCTCGGCCAGGTGGCCAAGCAGACGAGAGCGAAGGCTCGGGGGCATCGCCGGCACCCGCTACTGCGGTGCGCAGCGGCGGGCGGGGGCGGCGAAGCCGCTAGCCCTTATGCCCGTGCCCGAACAACGCATTCAGCAACGCCCCCAACCCAAGGCCGTTTCCATGCCCCGTGCCGTTGCCATTGCCATTGCCATTGCCATTGCCATTACCATTGCCGTTGCCACCGGTTTGCCCGTTGCCGTTGCCCCCAGCATGGCTGTTGCCGCCGCCGTTGCCGTTGCCGCCGGCATTGCCGTTGCCGTTGCCGCCGGTGTTGCCGTTGCCGTTGCCGCCCGCATCGCCGTTGCCGTTGCCGCCGGTGTTGCCGTTGCCGCCGGCGTTGCCGATAGCGGCGAGCAAGCCGTTGCCGTTGCCATTGCCGGCTCCGTTGCCGATAGCGGCGAGCAAGCCGTTGCCGTTGCCATTGCCGGCTCCGTTGCCGTGGCCGTTGCCGTTGCCGCCTCCGTTGCCGTGGCCGTTGCCGCCTCCCTCGCCATTGCCGTGGCCGCCGCCGTTGCCCTGCCCGTGACCGTTGCCGAGGCTGGAGCCGCCGGCAACCATCGCCGCGCCGTGGTTGCCGCCGGGCACCGCCCCGTTCGAGGGACCGGTCCCGGCATTGGCGACCAGGCCGTTGCTCAAAGCGCCGACATCGAGATGCGCCTCGCCGATCATCGCGGGCGCGGCCTGGTTTGCCGCTCCCTTGTTGCCGCCTGACGATTGAGCGCCGTGGGGTGCCGGGGCGACGAAGCCTTCTTTGGCGCCGAGCGACAGTTGGTGGCCGCCGGCCGCCGAAACCATCGCGTACTGTCCTGGATGGACCAAGGCCGCCTGATGCGTCGCGCGCGACTGCACCTCGACCGCGCCTTGCGTAACGGCGACGGTGTTGCCGCCGGCGCCGATCTGGACGCTGAAAGAGGTACCCTTGACGACCGCGGCGAGGTAGGGACCGTCGACTTCGAAGCGTCGGCCCGGCGTATGCTCGACATCGAACTGCAGTGTGCCCGAGGTCTCGACCACATTCGCGGCCTCCGCGCCTTCGCGGCGCGGGTCGGGAACGCGGAATTGGGTGCCGGGGCTGACGGTCATCGTGTCGGCGTGGCCGCCATGCTGCAGCACAAGCCGCCCATCCGCGCCGGTCTGAACAGACTCCCCCTCGCCGACCTGATCGCCGCTTTTGAGAGCCAACGAGCGGCCGTCGGCAAGACCGTGCCAGGCGGCGCCGCTCTGCTGGACCACCGTCCAGACTTCGGCGGCGCGGGCCGGATGCGTGACACCGAGGCCAATCGCCGCGCAGCCGGCAAGCAGAGCCAGAGGTACCGAACGAAAGCGACGGTGATGTTCTTGGTTCGACATGGCGAGTACTCAAGCAGGGGGGTGCCTGATACTCGCCGTGACAGCTTACTCAACACTTAAGATTGGCCCAATCGCATCGCCCCGCGACGTTAATTTTTAGCTTACTGGGATTACCAAGAATAAAGGCGAGCGAGCAGCGAATAAAGGCGAGCGAGCAGCACTCGCGCTTTACGCGCGTCGGCTCTTGCCGCCCCGCGCAAGACGGTTAGTGTGTCCGGTCATGGAAACGTATTGCCGCGATAAGGCGGGGTGGCGCGGCCGGCTTGTCGAGCTGACGCTCGTCGTCGCCCTGCTGCTGCCGGCGACGGCTTTTGCCGCCGAGCCCGGTCGCGCCCCCGCGTTCGTGCCGCCGATCCAGACGCAGCCGCCGTCGAGCCTCTCGGGTGGAGCCCCGGTACCGGCGACGCAGAGCGGCGACGACCTAGCCATCCCGGTCGGAGGCGTCGGGTCCGGCGCGGCCGCGGCGCCGGCAGCCGATTTTATGCTCGCAGGGGTCGCAATCCGCGGCGCCAGCGTCTTTGACGAGGCGCAGCTCGCCCTCCTTTATCGGGAGTATGTCGGGCGCCGGATCGGCGCGGCGGAAATTGCCGAGATCGTCTCGCGCATCACCGCCAAATATCGCGCGGCCGGGTATTTCCTCTCGCACGCGCTGGCAGCCCGGCAGCCCTCGGCCGGGGGGGTGCTCGATGTGCGGGTGATTGAAGGTTACATCGACAAGGTGACCGTCAACGCTCCTTATGACCGGTTGGGCGAAGCCTCGCAAAATTATGCCGAGATCGTAACCGCCGAGCGGCCGTTGCGGCTGGCAACGCTCGAACGCGCCGTGCTGCTGATCAAGGACTTGCCGGGTATCGCGATCGCGCCGAGCGTGGCGCCGATCGATGAGGCGGCCGGGCGCTACGAGCTGGTATTGGCGATCGACCCGCAGACGCTGTCGGGTTCTTTCGCAACGGATAATCGCGGGCCACGCTACGAAGGGCCATGGCAAGCCGAGGGCAGCCTTTCGCTCGCATCGGTTGCGGTGCCGTTCGACGAGTTGAGCGGCAACTTTTTCGTCGTGCCCAACGACCCGCGCGAGCTCGCCGCCGGCGGTGTCGGCTATGGCTTCCCGCTCGGCGCCAGCGGTCTGCGCGCCGCACTGGCCGCCACGCGCAGCCAGATCCATCCCGGCGATTATCTGGCCTTTGCCGACCTGCGAGGTGTCACGGACACCTACCGCGCTTCGCTCAACTATCCGCTGCTGCGCAGCCGCGATCAGTCGCTGTGGTTTTCCGGCTCGTTCGACACGGTGCAGTCGCGCGAGGACACACCTGTTGGGAACTTCTTTGACGACCGGCTGCGCGTGGTGCGCGGCGACGCGACCTACCTGGTCGTCGACCCGTTGGACGGCAACTCCCGCGTCTATGTTCAGGTGAGCCAGGGGTTGAGCGGGCTCGGCGCATCGCGTCTGGCCACCGCGATGCCATCGACCCCCAACGGGCGTGCCGAGTTCACCAAGCTCGCCGCGTCGCTTACGCACGAGCAGCCGCTGTTTGGCGACTTCGCCGCGTTCGTCGATATCGCGGGGCAGAAATCTTGGCAGCCGCTGCTGTTGTCCGAACAGTTTTCGCTCGGCGGGACGCGTTTTGGGCGCGGCTACGATCCGGCTGAGCTGCTCGGCGACGACGCGCTGGCCGGGGCGGTCGAACTGCGCTTCGGCCGCGCGGTCGAATGGGGTGTGTTGCGCGCATTCCAGCTCTACCTGTTCTACGATCTGGGCGAGGTGTGGAACCGCGATCCGGCCAATTTGGTCCGCCACGCCTCGCTGGCCTCGGCCGGCGGCGGCCTGCGACTGACGCTCGCGCAGGATTTGTCTCTATCGGTTGAGATCGCCCGTCCGCTGACCCTTCCTCTGGCGCCCGATTTCGACAAACCGGTGCGCGCCTTCGCCCGGCTGTCAAAAAGCTTCTGACTTCGCCAAAGCGTGCCCCCACCGCGACACCATGACGGATGAAGTCGCGCCGGCGAAACGAGCGACTTTGACCCGTTGGCGGACATGCTAATCTGAGGCAAAGCAGCCGGAGGGGGATGCACGATGGATTGGAGCGAGCGACGCACCCGGTTTCGGGCGCTGCTGGCCGGTGCACGCTGTGTCCATCCCGGCTCGGTCTATGATGCGATCTCCGCGCGCATAGCCGAAGATTTGGGGTTTGAGGTCGGCATTTTCTCGGGCTCGATCGGCTCGATGGCGGTCCTTGGCGCGCCCGATCTCGTCGTTCTCACCCTGACCGAGTTCGCGGCGCAGGCCAACCGCGTGTGCCGCGCCGGCAATCTGTGCCTGCTGGTCGACGCCGACCACGGCTACGGCAACGCGCTGAATGTGCGGCGGACGGTCGAGGAACTGGAAACGGCGGGCGTCTGCGCGATGTCGATCGAGGACACGGTGCTGCCGCGCCCCTACGGCCCCTCCGGCAAACCCACCTTGATCGCGGTCGAGGAAGGCATCGGCAAGATGAAGGCCGCGCTCGACGCACGCCAGGACAAGAAGCTGGTCATCGCCGGGCGTACCAGCGCGCTGGCGATCAGCGGCCTCGACGACGCGATGAAGCGGGCCAAGGCCTATGAGGCCGCCGGTGTCGACGCAATCTTCCTGGCCGGCGGCATCACCACCGAAGCGATTCAGGCGATTTCGTCAGAGATCAAGATCCCGCTGATCACCGGCGGCGGCGCCGGCACGCTCGCCGACCTCGATTGGATGGCGGCGCATAAGGTGCGCGTCGCATTGCAGGGCCATGCGCCATTCAGCGCCGCAGTTCTCGCCGTCTACAACACGCTGAAGGCGCTGCGCGACGGTACCAAGCCCGAGGCGCTGCCGAATATCGCGCCGGCCGATCTGCTGCGACGTGTCACCCGCGCCGACGATTACGGACGCTGGACCAGGGACTATCTCGGCGGAGCCTCAGCATGAAGCAACGCCCTTGCGGCCGCGCACTCGCGGCGGCGGCGATCTTGCTGGCGCTCGCCGGCTGCGTGCCCGAGCGCAACTGGTCGCCGTGGACGCCGTGGGCATGGTCCCCGCCGCCCGGCCAGTTGACGCTCAGCAATTACCGCTTCGACCGCGCCGCCGTACAGGCGCTGGTCACCTCCACGCCGGATTGCGATACTGCCGAACCGGCCATGCTGTTTGAGTTGCCGTTCAAGGGCACGCGCGTGATACCCGCCGCTCCGGGCACCGACATCTGCTGGCGCCGCGCGCTGCCAGGAGGCCCATGGACCCCGTGGAGCCGCGCCTTTACCGCCGCGGGCCGCGCCGTCGCCTCGCAGCTCTAGCGGGTGATGTCCGGCCGCCAAGACCTGTTTCCGCCGATCGAGCCTTACCGCACCGGCCGGCTGCGGCTCGATACTCGCCATGTGATGTACTGGGAGGAGTCGGGCAACCCGCAGGGTAGGGCGGTGCTGTTTCTGCACGGCGGCCCGGGCGCGGGGGCGACGCCAGTGCATCGCCGCTTCTTCGATCCGGCGGCATGGCGGATCGTCATCTACGATCAGCGCGGCGGCGGGCGCTCCACGCCGCTCGGTGCAACCGAAGACAATTCGCCGGCGC
>JAFAWI010000560.1 GCA_019241915.1 Alphaproteobacteria bacterium | reverse complement strand
CGAGCGGAGCGAGGAGCCCGGAACCCATATTCCAGAGGCCTGTGTTTATGGATTCCGGGCTCGGTCCTGCGGACCGCCCCGGAATGACGGGTGGCTTGCGGCGGTGTTCGGGCGGGCCGGCAGAGCGTGAGGGCCAAGAGGCTTGATCGATCCGGCCGGCGTGACAATGTGGTCGCGCAGCGGGCAGGACGTTGTGGGGTAGGAGCGGTCATGGCCGATACTGCGGCCGGCGAGTTTCCAGTTTGGCGCACACCGGAGGGCGAGCCGGTCTCCTGCGTCGAAAAGATCAAGGTGCTGAACGAAAACCTTGCCGAATTGCGGGCGCTCGCCCAGGACGCGCTCGAGGATGCGGTGCTGATGGGCTGCGACGAGGCACAGATACGCGTTGTGCTGAGCGGCATCGTGACCGGGCTCGTCAACCCGTACCGGCGATGAAGCCGCCCGCCCCTGCCCTGCTGCTCGCCATCTTTGCGCTAGCGGCGGCTCCAGCCTATGCCGAGATGAGCCCGGCGCCGCTCGCGGTCATGCAAGGTCTCGACAAGATCAGCGCCCGCGTTTCGAAATTCGAGGCGCCGGTCGGCACAGCGGTCGCCTTCGGCCGGCTGTCGGTCGTCGTGCGCGATTGCGAACGCAGCGCGCCGGAGGACCGGCCCGAAAACGCCGCCTTTGTCGAAATCTACGAAAACCGGCCCGGCGAAGCACGCGGCAAACTCTTCAGCGGCTGGATGTTTTCGTCGAGCCCGGCGCTATCGGGGCTCGAACACCCGGTCTACGATGTGACGCTGCTCCGCTGCAAAGCGCCGGGTTCGCCGTCGCCTCCGCCGCCAGCCGACTCTCCGCCAAGCCCGCGCGGGAAGACGCAGCGATAGTGCAGCGCATCGGCGAGCAGCCGGTGGTACTGCGCGCGCGGCACCTCGATGGCGCCGAACTGCGCCAGATGCCGGGTCAGGAATTGCATGTCGAGCAGGCGGTAGCCGCCGTGGCGCAATAGCGCAACGAGGTGAACGAGCGCGACTTTGCTGGCATCGCTGACCCGGCTGAACATGCTCTCGCCAAAAAAAGCGCCGGCGATCGAGACGCCGTAGAGACCACCGACCAACCGCTCGCTCTGCCACGTCTCGACGCTATGCGCCGCGCCGCGCTCGTGCAGCGCGCCGTAAAGCCGCGTGATCTCGCCGTTGATCCAGGTGTTGGGCCGCTTCTCGGTGGCTTCGGCGCAGGCCGCGACGGTCGCCGCAAACGCGGTATCGACGCGCAGGTCGAAGCGCTGTTGGCGCAGCACCCGGCGCAGCCGCCGCGGCACGTGCAGCGCGTCGAGGGGCAGGATGCCGCGCCTCTCCGGATCGACCCAGAACAGCTCCGGATCGTCCGCCGACTCGGCCATCGGGAAAATCCCGCCCCGGTACGCCCGCAGCAAAATCTCGGGGGTGATGCGAAACGGCTGGGGCACGCTGTCACCCGGCCAGAAACCGCTCGAGCCAGCCGATATCGTAGCGACCGCTGCGAAACTCGGCATCGGCGGCGAGCCTTTGGTGCAGCGGAATCGTCGTATCGATGCCGCCCACGACATATTCCTCCAAGGCGCGGCGCAGCCGCATCAGGCACTCGTGGCGATCGCTGCCAAAGGCGATCAGCTTGGCCACCAGGCTGTCGTAATAGGGCGGCACGTCGTAACCCTGATAGAGCGCGCTGTCGACGCGAATGCCGGGGCCGCCAGGCGCCAGATATTCCGCGACGCGGCCGGGCGACGGGCGGAAATCGTCCGGGTTTTCGGCATTAACGCGGCATTCGATCGCGTGGCCGCAAAGCCGGATGTCGCTCTGCCGGTAGCCGAGCGCCTCGCCGGCCGCGATCCGCAACTGCTCGCGCACCAGGTCGATTCCGCTCAGCATTTCGCTGATCGGATGCTCGACCTGCAGCCGCGTGTTCATCTCGATGAAATAGAATTCGCCGTCCTGGTAGAGGAATTCGATCGTTCCGACGCTTTGATAGCCGAGCCTTTCCAGCGCCCTCACCGCGATCGCACAGACGCGTTCGCGTGCATCCTCGTCGAGGCCGGGAGAGGGGGTTTCTTCCAGCACTTTCTGGTGGTGGCGCTGCAGCGAGCAGTCGCGCTCGCCGAGGTGGACAACAGCGCCATTGCCGTCGCCGAGCAACTGAACCTCGATGTGCCGCGGCCGGTCGAGAAAGCGCTCCAGGTACACCGAATCGTCGCCAAACGCGGCCGCCGCCTCGGCTTGCGCCAGCGGCAGCAGCGCCCGCAGCTGGGCGTCGTCCCGCGCCAGTTTCATGCCGCGTCCGCCGCCGCCGGCCACCGCCTTCAGCAGCACCGGATAGCCGATGCGCGCCGCCGTATCGGCCGCCTCCGACGCCGATGCAATCGCCCCGGCCGAGCCGGGGACCACCGGGATGCCAAGTTCCCGGGCCGCGGCCTTCGCCCGGATCTTGTCGCCCATGGTGCGAATATGATCCGCCGCCGGGCCGACAAAGACAAAGCCATGCTCCCGCACGACCTCCGCAAAATCGCCGTTTTCCGACAGGAAGCCGATGCCTGGATGGATTGCGTCGGCGCCGGTGATCGTCGCCGCCGACAGGATCGCCGGGATGTTAAGATAGCTCGCGCGTGGCGGCGGCGGCCCGATGCACACGCTCTCGTCCGCGAGGCGCACGTTCATTGCATTGGCATCGGCGGTCGAATGCACCGCCACGGTCTTGATCCCCATGTCGCGGCAGGCGCGGTGGATGCGCAGCGCGATCTCGCCGCGATTGGCGATCAGCACCTTCTCGAACATCGGGCGAGACCGTTGTTATTCGATCAGCATCAGCGCCGTGCCGTATTCGACCGGCGTGGCGTCGCCGATATAGACGCGCGAGACCCGGCCGGCACGCGGTGCGCGAATCTGGTTCATCACCTTCATCGCCTCGATGATCAGCAACGTCTGCCCTTCGGCCACCGTGTCGCCAATTTTGACGTAAGGCGGCTGGCCGGGTTCGGCCGCCAGGTAGGCGATGCCGACCAGCGGCGCCTTCAGCGTTCCCGGATGCTCGTGGCCGTTGGTTGCGGCTGGTCCCGCACCGTTGCGGCCCGCCGGTGCCGCGGCCGCTTCGCCCGGTGTTGCAACCGCTTGCGGCGCGACCGGCGCTGCTGCCGCAACAGGCACCGGGCGCGACACGCGGATGCGCTGGTCGCCGACGGCCCATTCGATCTCGCTGAGGCCGGTCTCGTCGAGCAGCTTTGCCAGCGAGCGGATCAGATCGGGATCGGGCGCCAGCGGGGAATGGCGGCCGCCGAGCTTCAACGCGGACCCTCGCCGGCAGCGGCCTCGATCAGCGCCGCCATCGCTTCGAGCGCAAGCTCGTAGCCCTGCGGACCCAGCCCGAAAATCCCGCCATCGGCGGCAAGGCTCACATAGGAAAGATGGCGAAAGCTCTCGCGCCGGAAGATGTTAGACAGATGCACCTCGATCACCGGCAGGTCGGCGGCCTTCAGCGCGTCGTGTACCGCGACCGAGGTGTGGGTCAGCGCCCCGGCGTTGAGGACGATGCCATCCGCCGATTCGCGCGCCTCCTGGATCCAATCGACCATCTGGCCTTCGTGGTTGGTCTGGCGGAAATCGATTGCGAGATCGAGCGCCTGCGCCCGCACCAGGCAGCGTTGCTCGACATCGGCCAGCGTGTCGTAGCCGTAGGTCGCGGGCTCGCGCACCCCGAGAAGGTTCAAATTCGGCCCGTTCAAAATAAAGACGGTCGGCAAGCGCGCCTCCGCAGCTTGACCCGCGCCTTATAGCACGCGCCCCTCGCGGAACAAGGCAAGCCGGTTAATCGGCGGCGGGAGCAACAGCGGCATGGGCGGTTTTTTTGGGCCGGTGCGCATGCCGCGCGGCCACGCCGCTGCCGGTGAGCACGTACCGATCGCCGGATGTTCGGCCCCGCGCGGGGTAAATCGGCGCGATCGCGGCCGGATTCGGGTTCTTGTCGACCGGCACCGATCTCGGCAAGGTGCTTCCCGACGGCGCCAAAGGCATGGCGGCGTGCACCGGCAAGCTGACAGCGAGGGGAGCAACATGCCTGAAGGACAGCGGCCGCGGCCACAGCCGACGCCCGAGACACAGCATTTCTGGGACGGCACCCGCGCCGGCGAGCTGCGCCTGCAGCGCTGCAATTCGTGCAGCAGGGTCTATTTCCCGCCGCGGCCGTTCTGCCCGTCCTGCGCGAGCCGCGAGGTTCGCGTCTTCGCGGCCACGGGCAAGGGCCGCCTCTACAGCTACGTGATCCACCACCGGCCGGTGCCGGGCTTCACGCCGCCTTATGCGATCGCGGTCGTCGAGCTCGACGAGGGGCCACGCCTGATGACCAACATCGTCGATTGCCCGCAGACGCCGGAGGCGCTGACCCTCGACATGGCGGTCGAGGTCGCGTTCGAAAAGCTCGACGACGACATCACGCTCCCTCTGTTTCGCCCGGCCAGGAGCTGACGCGATGCCCGGAAAACGCAACGATGTCGCGATCGTCGGCGCCGCCGAGACCACCGAGCTTGGCAAGATCCCCGAGCTGTCGCAGATCGGCTTGCACGCCGACGCCGCACTCAACGCGATGAAAGATGCCGGCCTCGGACCCAAGGACATCGACGGCATCGCCACCGCCGGCGAGACGCCGGTCACGCTCGCGCATTATCTCGGCATCACCCCGAAATGGGTCGATGGCACCGCGGTCGGCGGCTGCTCGTTCATGATCCATGTCCGCCACGCCGCCGCGGCGATCGAGGCCGGGCTCGCCAAAACCGTCCTGATCACCCACGGCGAGAGCGGCCGCTCGGGCGTTGGCCGCACCCGCCCGCCGGCCTCGGCGGCGAGCCTGCAGGGCCAGTTCGAACTGCCCTACGGCCCGATGGGCCCGCCGACCCTCTTCACCATCCCGGTGCTGCGCTACATGAAGACCTACGGCCTGACCCACGAGCAGCTCGCGATGGTCTCGGTCATCCAGCGCGAATGGGCGGCAAAGAACCCGCGCGCCACGTTCCGCGACCCGATCACGGTCGACGACGTGCTCAATTCGCGGATGATCGCCTATCCGTTCCGCCTGTTGCAGTGCTGTCTGGTGACCGACGGCGGCGGCGCGCTGATCCTCACCGCCGCCGGTCGCGCCAAGGACTTCCCGCAAAAGCCGGTCTACCTGCTCGGCACCGGCGAGAGCGCCGAGACACCGATGGTATCGCAGATGGAGGACTTCACGTCGTCGCGCGCGTTCCGCGTCGCCGGGACGACCGCGTTCGAGGAGGCCGGCATCAAGCACAGCGATGTCGATCACCTGATGATCTACGACGCCTTCGCGCACCTGCCACTCTACGGTCTCGGCGATCTCGGCTTCATGCCGCACGAGGAGACCGGAAAATTT
>JAFAWI010000499.1 GCA_019241915.1 Alphaproteobacteria bacterium | reverse complement strand
CAGCAGCACCGTTACAAGCTGGCGCGCCAGCTTGTAACGGTGCTGCGGGTCGCAGGGCAGGGGCGCTTGCGCGCCCCTGCCCCACACCCGGAAGACTACCGCCGTGCTTCGCGGTCGCGGCGCTCGCCCGGATCGTCATGCGCGGCGGTGAACACCGCGATGCAGCCCTGCGCATCGTTGCCGCCCGCCTGCGAGCAGACGGTGAGCCCCGCCGTGCTCGGGATCGGCACGTAGACCTGGTTGAACACCGGGTCGGCGGCGACCGAGTGCGCGGTGCCATGCGGGCTGGTCGGCGGGTTGTTCGGCAGGCCGATCGGCACGCTCTGGTCGGCGGCGAGGTCGTCGCGGCTCGCGTCGATCACGCCGAGCTGCTGCGGGTTCGTCCCGCCCGAGCGCGCCAGGAAGTACTGGCTGTCGCCTTCGTTGAACCAGATCTCGTCGGCGCCGTCCTCGTTGCGGATCGTGGCGATCACCTTGCCGGTGCGGTCATCGATCGCCACCGTCGAAGGTACCGTCTTTTTGGGGTCGTTGCAGCCCAGCAGGATCTGATGGTCTGGGCCGACCGTCATCCCTTGCGGGCCCGCGCATTGGCTGAGCGGGATGTTGTAGACGTCCTCGATCTGCAAGGTCTCGGGCGAAATCACCACCACGGCGCCCGGCGAGGTGTCGTCACCCGCGCCGTTGACCTCGGGGATGTTGACGTAGAACTTGCCGGTCCGCCGGTCCCATTGGCACTGTTCGATGCCGTTGGTCGCTTTCGGGCTCTTGATCTTGCCGCCCTGCGCGGTTTGGCCATCCATCGCGATCGTCTGCAGGACCGTATAGTTGCGCGTCGAAATGATCGTGACAAACGGCGGCGTGTCGGCGTCGTTCGCCATCATCACCAGCTGGTCGCGCGGGTCAAAGCACAACTCGTCGGCGCGCTTTGTTCCGCCGGTGTTGATGATGTGCGTCGTCTTTTGCGAGAACAGATCGATGACCTTGATCTGGCTCGGTCCGTCGCCCGCCCACACCTCGCGGTGATTGACGACGATGACGCCGTCGGGTCCGGCATTGTCGTTGCTCGGCGTGGCGCCGGCGAACGGCGGTGTCGCGGTCAGCTGCGTCAGCACCGTGTTGGTTGTGGTGTCGACCAGATCGACCGTCTTGTTGGTACGGTCGGCAAGCAGATAAAGCCCGATCACCGGGTCGACATAGCTGATGTCGAACGAGGTGATCTTCTGCGTGCCGGGCAGCGTAATCGCGGTGCGCGCCTGGAATACCTCGTCGGCATAAGCGGTCGAGCCCAGGAACAGCAGCGCGCCTGCCGCGAGGGTGTAGGGGGTCAAAATCGTTAATGCTGTTCGCAATCGCGTATAGCGCATCATTTCCTCCCATTTATGCGGTTCGCGGGCAAAGCCCGGTCCTATTTTTCGGCGCCGGCGGAAGATGCGTTTGTGGCCGGTGCGGGGGACTCCACGGCGTCCGAGGCCGCGAGGATACACGCTCGCGCGAGAAAAGCGCGATCAATTTGCCGCATCGGAGAAGAAAACCGCGACTGTCACGAAGGATTAACGTGACAGACATTTTTTGTTACAATCTACTACTTACGGCAACGGGTCGGATTTTAACAAGCTTATCGCGCACAGTTAAATTTACGATGCGGCAGTCATCCCGCCTTAAGTATTACTCGTCACCCGTTGCGAATGTTCCTGATCGTCGCTTTGTTCGAGCTCAAGTTTGTCCTGCTGCGATAACGCTTCGCGCACTTCATGGGCGTGGACGATGGCGTCCTTCGTCCATTGGTGCTCCCAACCAAGCGCGTTGCTCAGCGCGGCCAGTGCTGCTTCTGCGTGTCCCGCCGCCTCGTTCGGTTGTCCTGCCGCGAACAGCGCTCTGGACAGGGTGTAGCGGGCACGGTTGGTTTGTGGGTTGTCGTCGCCGTAGCTGGTTCGCAGGCGGGTCAGTGCGTGCTCGCAAAGATCGACGGCGCTTCCGATGTCCCGCTGGTCGCTGACGACGGTCATCAGGGCTTTCGGACTCAGCACGCCCATGGCGACCAGATGGGTGCCGATCCGACCGCCCTGCGCCCGCTGTCTTTGCAACGCTTGATATACCTTTGTCGGGGTCGCCAACCCCCTCGCCACCAAAAGGTCGCCCAAACGCATCACCCTGCTCCCTGTTGTTTGGGACAATGCTGATGCCAAAAGATGGAGAAAGAGAAAATCTCGCCGGTCGGCCGAGGCGACGCTAGGTATCGGAAAAACGATGCGGCGATGAACGATCGGCTGCCAACGCAGCCTGGTCATGGGGCGCCGGCCGGGTTAGCCAGCGGGTTCGCCAACGGGCCCAAGCCGCGCGGAAATAGCCCGCCTCCGCAGCGCTCGGGGCACTACCGCCAGCGGGGGCGGCGGCCGGCAATGGGTCTCGCGACCAATTCGCCGTCGTGGCTGTCCGCCGCGACGTCCCGTCACGGCAGGCAAAGAGCAGCTGGACACGCTTGGCGTCGGCTTCCTCGATCCATCGATCGACCAATCTCCTGCGCATGACGACCTCGCGGTGTATGGCGAGGTATCGGTAGGCGCTTTGCCCCTCATCGTTCGACGAGCCGGCTCCGAAAAATTGCAAAATTTTTCCAAATCGGGCTGCGTGCGTTCGTCGCCTCGTCGCGATACGATCCTTTTGAGACCTAAACCGCTGGCCTATCTGCGGCAGCCGTGAGGCGCAACGTGTCCGCCGTTTTCCTGTTTCAGGATTTTCGGTTCGAAAGCGGCTCCGGCGAGCTGTTCCGAACCGATCAGGCCGAGGGCGCCGCCCCGGTTGTCCTTGGCGTCCGCGCAGCGGCCTTGCTGACGCTGCTGGCAGCGCGCAGCGGCAGGCTTGTGTCCAAAAGCGAAATCATGGACGTCGTCTGGAACGGCCGCGCCGTTGAGGAAGCAAACCTGACGGTCCAGATCGCGGCCCTTCGTCGCCAACTCAACATAGGCAAGCCCGGAGCGGGCGCGCTCATCCAGACGGTCTCGGGCCGCGGCTACCGCTTTGTTCCGACAGTAACGCGTGCCGACCCGACGACGACATCGTCATCTTTCTCGCCCGTGGCGGGGCCATCGCCGCCACCCGAGACCGATCCGCCAGCGGCGGCCGAGCGGCGCCTGTCGGCGATCCTTTGCGCCGACATCGCCGGTTACAGCCGGCTCATCGGCATCGACGAAGAGGGCACCCTGCGGCGGGTCCAAGCGCTGCACCGCGAAGTGATCGAGCCGGCCGTGGCGGGGCATGGCGGAAGGGTTGTCAAAACCACCGGCGATGGTGTGCTGGTCGAATTTGCCA
>JAFAWI010000230.1 GCA_019241915.1 Alphaproteobacteria bacterium | reverse complement strand
CAAGCTCGTCTATGCCGGGCGCGTCGGCACCGGCTTTGGCGCCGACAAGCTCGAACTGCTGCTGCCGCGCCTCAAGGCGGCGGCGGCCGACAAGAGCCCGTTCAGCGGGCCCAACGCCCCGCGCCCCGCTGCGAACATCCATTGGCTGAAACCCGAACTGGTGGCCGAAATCGAGTTCGCCAATTGGACCGAGGACGGCCTCGTCCGGCAAGCCGCCTACAAGGGTCTGCGCAGCGACAAGCCGGCGGCCGAAATCATGGTCGAAACCGCAGCCGAGGCAGGTGCCGCCGACGCCGACTCCGATCCGCCAGCGACGGCTGCGACGCGAGTCGGCGGCGGCCGCGCTGTTATCATGGGAACGACGATCAGCCACCCCGACAAGGCGCTGTGGCCCGACGATGGCGCCGGCAAGCCGGTCACCAAGCTGGATCTCGCCGAGTATTTCGCTGCGGTGGCCGACTGGATCATGCCGCATATCGCGGGGCGGCCATGCTCGATCATCCGCGCGCCCGACGGCATCGACGGGCAGCGCTTTTTTGAGCGCCACTCCCGGCCGGGCATGGCGAAGGTGCTGACGTCGGTCGTGGTGTCCGGCGACCGCAAGCCGTATTTGCAGATCGATCGCGCCGAAGGTCTCGCCGCCGTGGCGCAAGCGGCGGCGATCGAGCTGCACCCGTGGAACTGCGCACCGAACCGGCCGGATGTCCCGGGCCGCCTAGTGTTCGACCTCGACCCGGCACCCGACCTCGATTTCGACGCCGTGATCGACGGCGCGCTCGAGCTGCGCGAGCGGCTGGAGGCGCTCGGTCTGGCCACGTTCTGCAAGACCACCGGCGGCAAGGGGCTGCACGTCGTCGTGCCGCTCAAGGCGCCGAAAAGAGGTGGTCCCGATTGGGACGAAGCAAAGGCCTTCGCCCGCGCGGTCTGCGCCCGGATGGAGCATGACAGCCCGACGCGCTACCTGATCAACATGGCCAAGAAACAGCGCGGCGGCCGCATCTTCCTCGACTACCTGCGCAACGACCGCATGTCGACGGCGGTGGCGCCGCTGTCGCCGCGCGGGCGGCCAGGCGCCCCGGTGTCGATGCTGATCGACTGGCCAGAGGTGCGACGTGGCCTCGACCCCAAGCGCTTCACGCTGCGCAATGCGGCAGCGGTGTTGGCCAAGACCAAGCCTTGGCAAGGTTATGACGAAGCGACGCGCCCGCTCGCGCCGGCGATCAAGCGGTTCGGCGCTTCTCGCCGGTGATCGGGCCCGGCATTTCGCCCGGCTCGAGCAGAATTGCCGCCTGTCCCGGCAGCCGCCAGCCCCAATCCTCGGCATCGACCGGCGACGACAAACCGCCGCCGCCATAGGCGGGGGATTCGCTCGACCATAAGAGTCGCCAATAGCGCCCCTCGACCGGAGCCAGCAGCGGCTCGCTCAAGCTGTCCAACCGCAAATCGGTGCCGAGATTGACGATCAGCAGCAGGTCCCTGCCCTCGCCGCGGAAATAGCGCAGAAACCAGGCACGTTCGCCGATCACCGCACCGTCCACGGGAACCGGCCCGTGCTCGAAGACTTGCCGGCGCAGCCGCAAGAGGTCGCGATGAAAAGCGACGGCCGCGCGGTTGCGCCCACGTTCCGCCGGATCGAGCACGCAGCGTCTGACGGTCTCGGGATCGCCGGGATCGGCGAGCAGCGCCTGCATCTCGTCGTTGGCAAGGCTGGGAAATTGCACGAGGAATTCGCCGCGTCCTTTTTTGACGAGCTCGGCCAAGGCGCGCTCGTGATCGGCGAAATAGAGGAACGGGCTGGAGCTGCAGAATTCCTGGCCCTGAAACAGCATGGGGATCGCAGGCAACAGCAGAAAGTAGGCGGTGATCGCGCGCCAGCTGCCGGGGCTGCTCATCTGGTGCAGGCGCAGCCCGCGGCCGGAATTGGCGGTCTGGTCGTGGTTTTCGATGTAGCTGACGAAGTTGGTCGCGGCCAGGTCGAGCGCCGGGGTCCCGCGCGGCTGCTTTTGCCATGCGAAATACTGCCCCTGGAACAGAAAGCCGTGCTTTGCCGCGGCGAGCAGTTCCCCGGGGGTGCCGCGGAAGTCGCTGTAATAGGCCTGATTGTGGCCGGTGAGCGCGACCGCCGCGGCATGATGAAAATCGTCGTTCCATAACGCATCAAGGCCGTAGCCGCCGGCGTCGAGGGGTCGCACGATCCTCGCCGTTTGTGTCTCGTTTTCCGACGCGATGAAAATGCGGCGGCCGCGGCCCGCCGCGCGCGCCCGCTTGCCAATCGCGGCCAGCAGATGCTCGTCCGATGCATCGAAGATCTGCTGCGTCGCGTCGAGGCGCAGCCCGTCAAAATGAAATTCGTCAATCCAGTATCCGGCGTTGGCGATGAAGAACTCGCGCACCGGTCCAGCGTCGGCGCCGTCGAAATTGAGCGCTTGGCCCCATTCGTTGGCGTAGCGATCGGTCATGTAGCCCGGAGCGAACGCGGTCAGGTAATTGCCGTCGGGGCCGAGGTGGTTGTAGACGACGTCGAGAATCACCGCGAGACCGAGCCTGTGTGCCCGGTCGACAAAGAGGCGCAGATCGTCCGGCCGTCCGTAGAGACGCGTCGGCGCGAACAGGTCCACACCGTCATACCCCCAGCCGAACCGGCCGGGAAAATCCGCCACCGGCATCATTTCGAGGCAGGTGACGCCCAGTTCCGCCAGCGCGGGAAGCTGCTCGCCGGCGGCCGCCCAGGTGCCGGCGGGCGTAAAGGTGCCGACGTGGAACTCATAGATGACAAGCCGCTCCGGCGGGAGACCGCGCCAGTCGCCGTCGCTCCACACGAACCCGCCCGGATCGACGATTTCGGAAGGACCGTGCGGACCGTCGGGCTGAAACCGCGACGCCGGGTCGGGCAGCGCCCGGTCGCCATCGAGCCGGTAGCGATAGCGCATGCCTGCCCGGGCCGCCTCGACCGAGGCCGCGAAATAGTTCTCCGGCTCCGCCAATAGCGGTTGCGGTGGCAGGCCTTCGACTTCGACGGCAAGGCTCCGCGCCGCCGGCGCCCAGACCCGAAAATGGACGCCACCCTGCGGTTGGAGCTCGGCGCCGATCGGCAGGCGCCGGTGCGGCTGCAAGGTTTGCTCGATCGAAGCTGCGTTCATGGCTCCGGGCTAACGCCATCGGCGCTGGCGCGATCCGCGGGCGCTTTGCCGCTGTCGGAGACGACAGCGCCGCCGCGCCGTTTTTTAGCGTAGCGCATGGGAAAGCGAGATGGCTCAAATCATTCGCCTCGCCGCGGATCGTCTATCGACGGGGTCGGTGCCGCACGAGTGGCTGGTGACCAATGGGCTAGGCGGCTATGCCTCCGGCACCGCTTCGGGCGAGCTGTCGCGGCGCTATCACGGCCTGCTGATCGCCGCGTTGCCCGCGCCGCTCGGGCGCATGGTCATGCTGAGCGACGTGACCGCCGCGGTCGAAGGCGGCGCCCCCCTCGATCCGCAGCATCTGCGCGAGTTTGCCCTGATCGACGGTCTGCCGACCTGGCGCTATACGGTGGATGGTGACGAGGTCGAGAAGACGGTGCTGCTGCCGTCGCACCACAACATCGTCCACCTGACGTTTCGTCTGATCCAGGGCCGTTCGTCTGTGCGCTTGCGGCTGCGTCCGTTTGTGCACTTCCGGCGGCTCGAAGACCCGGTCAGCACCGAGCTGCTGCCAAATTACGCGATCACCGCGCGGGGCCAGCGTTACGAGCTGACCGCCGATGAAGAACTGCCGCCGTTGCGATTGACGATCGATGGCGATGCCGCGGCGAGCTTTATCGCCGATGGGGGATCGCGCCGCGAGTTCTTCTTCGAAACCGAGGCGCAGCGCGGCTACGAGTCGCGCGGCGCGGCATGGAGCCCCGGCTACTTCGCCTGCGAGCTGCAAAAGGACATGTCGCTGACGTTGATCGCCTCGACGGAGCGCTGGCATACGGTGCTGGCGCTGAAGCCGGACGACGCCCGCCGCTTTGAGGTCGAACGCCGCCGCCGGCTGCTCGAAATGGCGCCGGCCTCGGCGCGGTCGGGGATAGCCGGCCAATTGGTGCTGTCGGCGGACACGTTCGTCGTCACCCCGGTCGGCCGTGTTGCCGACCTCGCCCGGGTGCGGGCCGAAGGAGACGATCTGCGCACGGTGATCGCCGGCTACCATTGGTTCACCGATTGGGGCCGCGACACGATGATTTCGCTGGAGGGGCTGACCCTGGCGATCGGCCGGGCGGCCGAAGCACGCTGGATTCTGCGGACCTTTGCCCACTACGTGCGCGACGGACTGATCCCCAACCTGTTTCCGGAAGGCGAAAGCCACGGCCTCTACCATACCGCCGATGCGACGCTCTGGTTCTTCCACGCCTTGGACCGCTATGTCGCGCTAACCGGCGACCGGACGACGCTGCGATTGATCCTGCCGGTGCTGAAGCGCGTCGTGCGCCACCACCTGAAAGGAACCCGGTTCGGCATCCGTGTCGACCCGGCGGATGGCTTGCTGACGCAGGGCGCGGAGGGGTTCCAGCTGACGTGGATGGACGCCAAAGTCGGCGATTGGGTGGTAACCCCGCGCCGCGGGAAGGCAGTGGAGATCAATGCGCTTTGGTACAACGCGCTGACGCTGCTGGCCGGCTGGCTCAAGCAAGAGAACGATGACGACGCGACGGAAGTCGCGGCCCATGCCGAGCGCGCCCGGGCTGCGTTCAACGAGCGTTTTTGGATCCCCGCCAAGCGGCATCTTTACGATGTCGTAGACGGCGAGGGCGGCGACGATGCCTCGTTCCGGCCGAACCAGATTTTCGCGCTCTCGCTCGAGCACCCGGTGCTGCAGGAGGAC
>JAFAWI010000143.1 GCA_019241915.1 Alphaproteobacteria bacterium | reverse complement strand
GCCGATAGGCTTCGGGCGCCATTCCCGCGACCATCCTGAACCGGATCGCGCGACCCGAAGCGGCGGACCGCAGCCGCGGCGCGATCCCGGCGGTGCGCCGGACCAATTCGACGAAGCGCAAGGCCGCGCCCCTGGCCGGGCCGGAAGCGACGATGGGTGTCGCTGCCGAGACCGTAAAACGGCCGGGCAGCACCGCCATCGTGCGCGGCAACGGCACCAGTCGCGGCGCACTCTCCGCTGCCAGACGCGCCGTCGTCGGGCCGACCAGCAGCAGGCAGAAGAGCAAAAACCTGGCGGCGAATCGGGGCACGCGCGACATCCTCGATCGGGCCGCCCGCGCGGCCCCCGATCGGCTAATAGCGGAACCTGACGCCGAAATAGAACTGCCGGCCGTTGTCGTAGATGGCGCGGGGCCGATCGGGGACACCGGAGAATTGGACGATCTTCTCGTTGGTCAGGTTGATCGCATCCGCGGTGAGGGTGAAATTGTCGGTGAGCCGCAGGTTGAGGGAGGCGTCGAGCGACTGGGTGGACGCCTGGTTGAGCGGCGCCGCGCGGTCGATGGTGATGAAGAAGCTCGACCGGTAATTGTAGGAAAGCCGCGCCGACAGATGGCTGTCCTCGTAATAGATGCTGCCGTTCAGCGTATGGCGGGAATTGCCGGCGACCTGGCCGCCCCCATCCAGCTTGGCGTCGGAGAAGGTGTAGTTGAGGATCGCGCCGAAGCCGCCCCAGATCCGGCGCGAGGCCTGGATCTCAAAGCCGATATTGTGGCCCCCCGGCCCGTTGGCGCGGCGATCCACGTCGAAGGTGCAATTGTAGAGATTGTTCGCGAGGCTGACGAGCGTGCAGCGCGAAGCGTTGGGGTTGGCGGTCTGGACCGGGAACACCTCCTGGGTGATCGTATCGGTGATGTAGGACTGGATGTCCTTGTAATAGACCGCGCCCGCGAAAATCGTCTGCCGGTCGGGATAATATTCGAGCGAAGCATCGAACTGGTTGGCGCGATAGGGATTGACTCCCGGATTGCCGCCTGACGCGGTCAGCGAGCCCGGATTGAGGGTCACGCGCGGCACGATGTCCGTATAATCGGGACGCGCCATCACCCTCGCCGCGGCCAGGCGAAGCACCACGTTGCGCGACAGATCGAAGGCGATGTTCAGGCTCGGCAGGATGTCCGTATAGGATCGCTGGACCGAGATCGGGCGGTAGATGCCGAACGGATTGTTGTCGACGGTGCCGGGCCCGGAGGGCACGCCGATCTGGTTGCCTTGCGAGCTCTGATCGGTCCTGACGACGCGGACGCCGGCATTGCCGCGCCAATTGTCGCCGCCGAAGCGCACCATGGCGTAGCCGCCATAGACTTTCTCGTTGATCGCATAATTTTCCGGCGGGTTGAGCACGCGCGCCCGCACGCTCGCGGGCAGGCCGTTGAGGATCGATTCGAGCCGGGTCCGATCGACCTGCCAATAAGAGGTGAGCGTCCCCGGCAGCGCCACATTCTGCAGGAAATTGCTCGGAGTCAGCGCGCCGGTGGAGAAGTTGGAGGAGAGGCAGGGGCCGCCGCAGCCCGAGGCCGCCAATGGCAGGAAGAAGCCGCCGTAGGTGGTCGCGAGGAACTGGGTGATGCGATCGTGATCGGTATATTTGGCGCCGATCCGGATCGCGTTGATCGGCCCAAGATCGAGCTGCTGCTCATAGTCGGCGTAGACGTAGGATTCGCGGTCGGTGTTGGTGATCTGGTGCAGCGACGCGAAGTCGAAGGCGAGATCGTTGGGCCGGGTCGGATTGACGCCGATGAAGCTGACCTGCGGGGTGCGGCCGCGAAGGTCGTAGGTGAAGCCGCCCGGCGCGCCGCCCTCGTAGAATGGCTGTTCGACGGTGTCGCCATGCGCCTCGGTATAGCCGCCGCGCAGATGCAGCGTGCCATGATCGCTCGCATGCCAGGTCACATCGGCATTGGCGGACCAGGTCTCTGCGAAGGCCTGGCGGTCGATCGCGTCGAAGACGACGGCGCGGCCGCCGGGCACGGAATCGATCCGGCCGGCGACGACCGTTCCGTTCGAAATGGTGGGGTTGCTGAGCGTGCCGCCGCCGCCGAGCGCCTGCACGCCCCAGGCAAGATAATTCTGGTTGAAATTGTTGGCGCCGAACCGGGAGTAAAGGCCGGTGAGGTTGATCTCGAACTTGTCGGACGGCCGGAACTGGATGCCGATATTGCCGCCGTAACGCTCGCGCTCTTGGAGGAACAAGG
>JAFAWI010000112.1 GCA_019241915.1 Alphaproteobacteria bacterium | reverse complement strand
ACCCTTTGCGGCGCCAGTGATGGCGGGGGAGTTCGCGGCGTTCGCTTTTGGGGGCGGGGGTAACGTGTTGCGCGCAACTTTGGCGAGGCGGGGCCACGGCCCCGGTGCGATGCAATTGTCGTTCGGTGCGGTTGCCGGAATCTTGGCGGGCTTTTTGTTGGCGTCGCCCGCGGCGCATGCGGCACGGATCGGCACCGCGCCCAGCGGCCCGGTGTACGAGGCGCTGGCGCTCGATGCCGAGACCGGCCAGGTGCTGCGCGCGCTGAATCCGGATGCGATCACCTATCCCGCCTCGCTCACCAAAATGATGACGCTGTACCTGACGTTCGAGGCACTGAACCAGGGACGCCTGCGGGTCGACCAGTACCTGACCGTGTCGCCCGCCGCGGCCGCGCACGCACCGTCGCGGCTGGGGCTGCAGCCCGGCGAGGTCGTGATGGTGCGCGACCTGATTCTCGGCATCGTCACCAAATCGGCAAACGATGCGGCGGCGGTGCTGGCGGAAGCGCTCGGCGGCAGCGAGCCCTCTTTCGCCCAGCTGATGACCGAGAAGGCGCATCAACTGGGCATGCTCCATACCAACTACGCCAACGCGTCAGGCCTGCCGGACCCCGCGCAACTGACGACAGCGCGCGATGTGGCGCGGCTCGCCCTGGCGCTCTATCACGACTTCCCGCGGGAATACCGCTATTTTTCGGTCAAGGAGTTCAATTTTCAAGGCGAGCTGGTCACCGGCCATGACCACATGCTCGACTGGTATCCCGGGGCAGACGGCATCAAGACCGGTTTCACCGTCGCCTCGGGCTACAATCTGGCGACATCGGCGGTACAAAACGGCCGCCGGCTGATCGGCGTGATCCTCGGCGGCCGCTCGGTGCGCAGCCGCGACGTAGCGATGGGGCAGCTCCTCGATCTCGGCTTTGCCGACCTCGCACAGCAGCCGCAGACACTGGTCGCGCAGCGCCAGGTGCCGGCCGTGCCAGCGGTTGCCGCCACGGCGCCGGCCGCTCAGCCCGCAGGGGCAACGCCAGCTCACCCAACGCTGGCCGATGTCGCGGCAGCCGCGTTGGCGGCGCCAGCCCAGCCCGCCGCGCCGCAGCCGCCGGCGGCTGCGGCGATGGCGCAGCCTCCTGCACCTGCGGCAGCGCCGGCTTCGTCGCTGGCCGATGTGGCCAGCGCGGCTATCAGGCATTTGACGCCGGTCGGCAAGGCCGAAGCGGCGGAGAGCGCCGAGAATTGGGGCATCCAGCTTGGCGGCTTCCGCGGCGAGGCGGCGGCTGCCCGCGCCGAACACGAAATCGGCCGCCTTGCCTTCGCCCGCGGCAAGGAGGCGCAGATCCTGGCGCCAGCCGGCGGCGACCGGTTGTACCGCTTGCGCTTGCTGCGGTTCTCGCCGCAGGCGGCGCGCGCGGCGTGCGA
The DNA here is from genome assembly GCA_019241915.1 of Alphaproteobacteria bacterium. GTDB lineage: Bacteria > Pseudomonadota > Alphaproteobacteria > ATCC43930 > CGMCC-115725 > DATARH01. The sequence goes on along the minus strand of JAFAWI010000112.1, from coordinate 2,060 downwards.
CGAGCTGCACCGCCAGCGACAGGCCTGCACGGTCATGATGCCGGTCGGGCTCAAGGTGGCCGCCGCGCATTAACCCGAGCCGGGCGAGGACGACAGCCTCGGGTCCCCGTCGGCGCTACGGCAAGTTGGCGGCGAGACCGCTTGCGCCAAGTTCGCCGGCGATCTCGGCTTTCAACCGCGCCAGCCCGGCTTCGGTTGTCGATTCGGCGCGGGCGACGATGACCGCTTGCGTGTTGGACGCGCGCACCAGCCACCAGCCGTCCGCCGTCTTGACCCGCACGCCGTCGATGTCGATCAGCTCGGCCCCACGGCGGCGCAGACGCTCGGCGATTTCGGCGACGATGGCGAATTTGCGCGCCTCGTCGCATTCGATGCGCAGTTCGGGCGTGTTGCACATCGCCGGCAGCCGGTCGGCGATCTCCGCGAGGCTGAGATGGCCCTGGGCGAGGATGCCGAGCAGCCGCACCGCGACATAAACCGCATCGTCAAAGCCGTACCAGCGGTCGCCGAAAAAGATGTGGCCGCTCATCTCGCCGGCGAGCGGCGCGTTCAATTCGGCGAGCTTGGCTTTGATCGGCGAATGACCGGTGGGCAGCATCACCGGCGTGCCGCCGGCACGGGCGATCTCGTCGAACAGCACGTCGCTCGCCTTGACGTCGGCGATGATCGGCGCACCGGGGTGACGCGTCAGCACATCGCGCGCCAGCACGATCATCAGCTGGTCGCCCCACAAAATGCGGCCTCTTGCATCAACCACACCGATGCGGTCGCCGTCGCCGTCGAAGGCAATGCCGAGATCGCAGCCGCGCCGCGCCACCTCTTGCTGCAATTGCACAAGATTCTCCGGCACGGTCGGGTCCGGATGGTGCGCCGGGAAATTGCCGTCGATCGCGGCGTTGATCAGGTGGTGCTCGCCCGGAAGCCGGGCGGTCAGCTTGGCCACGACCTCGCCGGTCGCCCCGTTGCCCGGATCCCAGGCGATGTTGAGCGGACGTCCGTCGTCGTAGTCGCGTGCCAGCCGAGTCACGTACTCATCGACAATCGCGTGGTCGCGAACGCGGCCTCGCGGCCCGCTCGGCTCGCCGAGGGCCAGCGCCTCGGCGCCGAGCTTCCGGATCGCCTCGGCGTAGAACGGCTTGCCGCCGATCACCAGCTTGAAGCCGTTATGCGTCGGCGGGTTGTGCGAGCCGGTGACCATGATTCCAGCATCGACACCGAGCGTCGCGGCGGCGAAGTACAACATCGGCGTCGGCCCACGGCCGATCCGCACGACATCGGCGCCGCCGGTGGTGAGCCCCTCGACCAGCGCCTCCTCCAATTGGGGCGAGGTCAGCCGGCCGTCATAGCCGACCGCGACTCGCCGGCCGCCTTTCTCGGCAACGGTGGCGGCGAAGACGCGCCCCAGCGCCCGCGCGTCGGCGGCGAACAGATTGGCGCCGACAATGCCGCGGATATCGTATTCGCGCAGGATCGCCGGGTCGAACCGATGCGGCATCGCCGTTTAGCGATAACTCTGCAGCACCCGGCGCACCCCCGGCCCGAGCTCGGGGTGTTCGAGGCCGAGCGCGATATTGGCTTCGATATAGCCGAGCTTGTCGCCGCAATCGAAGCGGCGCCCGGCGGCGCGCAGCCCGTAGAAGCCCTGGCCCTCGGCGATCAGCGCGGCCAGACCGTCCGTCAATTGGATCTCGTTGCCGCTGCCCGGCCGCATGTCTTCGAGATGGCCGAATACCTCGGGCTGAATGATGTAGCGGCCGATGATGGTCAAGGTCGACGGCGCCTCTTCCGGCTCCGGCTTCTCGACCACGCCGCGGGCGCGGGCAAGCCGGCCGTCATCCTCGATGATGTCGAGCACGCCGTACCGGTTGGTGTGCTCGCGCGGCACCTCGATCACGGCGACGACATTGCCGCCAGTCTCGCCGTAGACATCCACCATCTGCTTGAGGCAGGGCGGGTCGCAGACCATCAGGTCGTCGACCAGGACCACCGCAAACGGCTCATTGCCGACCAGGTTGCGCGCGCACCAGACCGCGTGCCCCAGGCCGAGCGGCCGCTGCTGC
>JAFAWI010000417.1 GCA_019241915.1 Alphaproteobacteria bacterium | reverse complement strand
GGCCTCTGCGGCTTCACCCATCTGTTCAATGCGATGCCGCCGATCTCGGCGCGCGCGCCGGGACCGATCGCCGCCGCGCTGGAAGCGCCCGCGGCCTGGTACGGGCTCATCGTCGACGGCCATCATGTGGCACCGGCCGCGCTGCGGCTGGCGCTGCGCGGCGCGGGGCAGCCGCTGCTCGTGACCGACGCGATGCCGCCGGTCGGCGGCGCACGGCGCGCGTTCATGCTGCAGGGCCGCGAGATCCATGTCGACGGCGGGGCGTTGCGCGATGCCAGCAGCCGCCTCGCGGGCTCGACCCTGGACATGGCGAGCGGGGTGCGCAATTGCGTGCGGCTGCTCGGGATGCCGCTCGTCGAGGCGCTGCGCATGGCGTCGGCGGCCCCGGCCGCGGCGCTGGGCCTCGCCGACCGGATCGGCTATTTGCGCACCGCGTGCCGCGCGGACATGGTGGCGCTCGACCCGCAAACGGTGGAGGTGCGGGGAACCTGGGTCGCCGGCCGCGGCGGGCTCGCCGAACAATGTTAACGACCGGCGCACAACCCCCGATTTAACGAATCGTCAAGAGAATCCAGCACATTATCCCTCGCCATGACCTGGAACTCTGCGATCAAGCGGCTCCTGCCGCCGTGCATTACCGCCCGGATCGAGCGGATCGACACCCAGCGCGGCGCCACCGTAATCGAATATGCGATGGTCGCGTTCTTCATCTCGATCGCCGCATTCAGCATCATCGTCCAGGTCGGCACCTCGGTCAGCGGCGTCTTCCAGACGATCTCCCACAGCTTCTGAACCGCGACCGTCCTACCGCGCCGCCATCTTGAGACGGCGGCGCAAACATTACATGCTCGACCCGCGTCACCGACAGGGAACCGAGCGATGAGCGAAACCGGCTGGCGGCCCTCTCTTCTCTACCCGGACCCGGCGATCGTCACCGTCGACCCTCGCTTCGAGAAGATCCGGCCACCGTTCAACGCCTCGGTCGAGCAGCTTTACACCGGTTGCCGGTGGAGCGAAGGGCCGGTGTGGTTCGGCGACGGTCGCTTCCTGTTATGGAGCGACATTCCCAACAACCGCATCCTCAAATGGGAGGAAGAAACCGGCGCGGTCAGCGTCTTTCGCAAGCCGTCGAACAACTCCAACGGCAACACCCGCGACCGCCAGGGCCGGCTGGTGACCTGCGAACACGGCGCGCGCCGCGTCACCCGCACCGAGCATGACGGCACGGTCACCGTCTTGTGCGAGCGCGTCGAGGGGAAGCCGCTCAATTCGCCAAACGATGTCGTCGTCAAGTCGGACGGCTCGATCTGGTTCACCGATCCGCCCTTCGGCATCCTCGGCGAATACGAAGGCGACAAGGCCGAGCCGGCGCTGCCGGTCACCAATGTCTACCGCATCGATGGCCGCACCGGCCGGGTGACGGTGGTCGCCGACGATGTTCGCGGCCCCAATGGGCTGGCCTTCTCGCCCGACGAGACGCGGCTCTATGTCGTGGAGTCGCGCGCCGCACCGCAGCGCGCGATCCGCGTCTTCGACGTTGCCGCAGACGGCACGGCGCTGCGCAACGGCCGCGACTTTGCCGATCTCGGCAAAGGAACGCCCGACGGTTTCCGCTGCGATGTCGACGGCAATCTGTGGTGCGGCTGGGGTATGAGCCCTGAACTCAACGGGGTCGCGGTCTTTGCCCCGGACGGCGCCTTGATCGGCCGCATTGCCCTGCCGGAGCGCTGCGCCAACCTCTGTTTTGGCGGCGTCAAGCGCAACCGGCTGTTCATGGCGGCCAGCCATTCGCTCTACGCGGTCTATGTAAACACGCAGGGCGCGGTCGGCGGCTGATCCTCGCGGATGCGCCGCCGCACCTTATTGCAGACGGGCGCCGCCGGGCTTCTCGTTCCCCAATCGGCCCGCAGCCAACCAATCCGCGATACGGCCCTGCGCTTGCCGCGCGATTTCGTCTGGGGGGTGGCGACCTCGGCGTGCCAGATCGAGGGCCGCGGCGACCGCACCGCCGACAGCATCTGGGACACCTTCGCCCGGATACCCGGCACCATCGCCGACCGCAGCACCCCCGACATCGCCTGCGACAGCTATCGCCGCTACCCGCAGGATATTGCGCTGATGCGGCGACTGGGCATCAGAGCATACCGCTTCTCGATCTCGTGGCCGCGCGTGCTGCCCAACGGGGTCGGCCAGTCGGACGCGCGCGGACTGGATTATTACAGCCGGGTCGTGGATGCACTGCTCGCCGCGGGCATCGAGCCCTGGGTTTGCCTGTTCCATTGGGACCTGCCGCAGGCGCTGCAGGACCGCGGCGGCTGGGCCGACCGCGCCAGCGCCGATTGGTTCGTCGAATACGCGCGGCTGATGAGCAGCTGTCTCGGCGACCGCGTCTCCCGCTGGGTGATGATGAACGAGCCCCAGGTCCATGCGGTAATGGGGCACGGTCTGGGCGAGCACGCGCCCGGGCTGCGCGATCGGCAGGCCATGATCGCCGCAGTGCATCACCTGAACCTGGCCCAAGGGCGGGCGCTGGCGGCGTTGCGCGCGGCAAACGCAAGACTGCGGCTCGGGACCGTGATGAGCTTGCAGCCGGTAAGGCCCGACGGCGGGGGCGCGGCCGACCGCGAGGCCGCGGCCAATTGGGATGCGATGTGGAACCGGGCCTTTCTCGACCCGCTGTTTCACGGCGCCTATCCGGAGCGCTTTGCTGCGTTGGTCGAGCGGCTGGTGCAGCCGGCCGATCTGGCGCAGATACGCCAGCCGCTCGATTTCTTCGGGGTCAACTACTACGCGCCGATGTACCAGCGCGCCGACCCGGCCGGGCTGGTCGGCAGCAGCTGGGGCGCGACGCCCTCAGGCCTGCGCTCGACCGCGCTTGGCTGGCCGATCGATCCGACCGGGTTGATCGAGACGCTGCTCGACCTGCGCGACAATTACGGCAACCCACCTGTCTACATCACCGAGAACGGCGCATTTTTCAAAGAACCCGCGGGGCCCGGTGGCCGCATCGTCGACCTGCTCCGCATCCGCTACTTGCGCGATCATATTGCGGCAGCGCATCGCGCTCGCATTCTAGGGGTAAATCTTGCCGGTTACTTTGTCTGGACCCTGGTGGATAACTGGGAATGGTCGCACGGCTATTCCGCGACCTTTGGGCTTGCCCGGCTCGACCGTGCTACCCTGGCGCGCATCCCAAAGGCTTCGTTCGGCTGGTTTGCCGCGGTGGTGCGCGGCGGCCGAGACTAATCCGTTCTACTTCAACGCGCTCGGCTGAAGGTTGAACCTCCGCCGCTGGCGGCCACTGTTGCGTTATCCGCACCGTCAGGTTAATCATGCAATAACGGAATTGGGTAGTATAATCGGACGATTTATTATATCGTCCCATGCTCAACTGTCGGAGGAACCGATGAAGCGTGCCCTTGCTCTCTGTGCGCTCCTGGCCATGGCGTCGTGCGCGCCCGTCCCTGCGCCTGCACCGCCGCCGCCGCCCCCGCCGCCTCCGGCGCCAGCCGCCGCGGCGAAGGTGTTCACGGTGTACTTCGCGTGGAACCGCTCGTGGGTCGGTCCGCAGGGCATGGCCATCCTCCACCAGGCTGCCGACACGTTCCGCGCCGGCGGCGTCGTGACCGTGCAGGTGACCGGCTACACCGACACGTCGGGCTCGGCTCGCTATAATCAGCGCCTGTCGCTGCGCCGCGCGCGGCATGTCGCGCACATCCTGTCGCGGATGGGCGTGCCATGGAATGCGATGGCGGTCTCCGGCCGCGGCGAGAACGATCTGGCCGTGCCGACGCCGAATGGCGTGCGCGAGCCGCGTAACCGGCGCGTGACGGTCGTCGAAGGCTAGCCCGTCTGACGCTCAGCGGCGGCGCGCTGCCGCCGCTGTTCCCCCTTCAGTGCAAGTCGAGGGCGTCCCCGCGGGGACGCCCTCGATTTTCGCTGCCCGCAGAAGCGTATTGGCGCCATCGGCGGATTGCTCTCTTCGGCATTTGCCGTCTGCCGCAAAGAAAAAGGGGCGCCGGAAGGGCGCCCCTTTTTGCCCGAGCGGCGGCGGTTACCCCACCCGCTCGTAAGCGTAACGGCGGATTTTGCTGACGTCGCGGCCCTCGATGCGGATCAGGCGCGTCGGCCCGTCGCGGCGCGGCGAGTGCAGGTCTCCCTCGTTGTAGACGTAGGCCATGCCCGGGGTCAGCGTGTAATTACGGCGCAGCGTCACCTTGCCGGTGTGGCTTTCGTTCGCCGGCTCGACCATGTCCCAATCGCTCATCACCGTCTCACCCATGGCCTGGCCGTAGATCGCCCAGGTCGGCCCATGATCGTGCGGCGCGCTTTCTTTGGCGTCGTGGTAGACGTGGGCGAGGATGCAGAACTTGTAGTCCGGATCCTCATAGAGGATTTTGCGCTCCGGCCCGTCCGACGGCAGGTGCGTCGCGACGAACTCTCGGTCGGCGCATGCCTTGCGCACCAACTCGCACACCTTGTCGCGGCCCCCCGGGCCGGGGTCGGCGGCGATGATGCGGTGCATCTCGTCGGACATTTGCTCGAGCGTGTATGCCATCCGGTGATCTCCTCCCCTATTGTCGTGCCGGCAGCGTATTACCGCCGCCGCGCGGCGACAAGACCGGCAGAATGAGGGCGGACGAACGGCTCCAGCCGCCGTTTGACAGCAGTGGCGTGCGCGCCGCCATCGGCTTCGCTAGAGTGGACGCCGCCCGCTGGAGGAGAACCTTGATGGAACCCGGTCCCGAACCCCCATCGCAACAGCGCGCGCGTCTCGTCGTCGCCGCGGGGTTCGTTCTGCTGGGCCTGTGGATTCTGCACGACTTTTTGCCGGCGCTTGCGTGGGCGGTTGTCTTGTCGATTGCGCTGTGGCCGCTCTATCAGCGGCTGCTCCGCCTGTTCCCCAGCGAGCGCGGCGGACACCTGGCGGCGCCGCTGATCCTGACCACGGCGGTCGGCGTCGTATTTATCGCGCCGCTCGTGCTGCTTGGCATCGCCATCGCGCAGGAGATGCATTTCGTCGTCGGGCTTATCGTCGCGGCAAAACACAGCGGGCTCGCAGTGCCCGACTGGCTCGGCGAGCTTCCCTATGTCGGTCCCTCGCTGGCCGATTGGTGGCGCAGCAATCTGGCCGACCCGGCGACAGCCGAGACGCTGTTCGGCCGGATCAATCCGCGCATGGTCGCCGAATCCGCGCGCGAATATGGCGGCGAGGTCGCGCGTCGTCTGGTGATCCTGCTGTTCACGCTGCTGACGTTGTTTTTTCTGTTCCGCGACGGCAGCTCGACGGCGGAAAAGCTGCAGGCGTTGAGCGACCGGGTGATCGGCGTGCGCGGCCAGCAGATAGGACGGCACATGGTCGCCGCGGTCCACGGCACGGTGACCGGGCTGGTGCTGGTCGGGCTGGCCGAGGGCGTCATCCTCGGCGTCGTCTATGTCGCGGTTCGCCTGCCCTATCCGGCGCTGATCGGCGCCATGACCGGAGTGCTCGCCGTCATCCCGTTCGGCGCGCCGCTGATCTACACCCTGGCCGCCCTCTACATGCTGGCGATCGGCAAGACGCTGGGCGGTGTGGTGATCTTTGTCGCCGGCAGCGTCGTGATCTTTGTCGCCGACCATTTCATCCGGCCGGTGCTGATCGGCGGCGCGGCGCGGTTGCCCTTCCTGTGGGTGCTGCTGGGTCTGCTCGGCGGTTTGGAGACGTTCGGGTTCATCGGCCTGTTCCTCGGTCCGGCGATCATGGCTGCGTTGATCGCGCTGTGGCGCGACTGGACCGGATCGCCGGAGACCGAACCGGAGCGGGCGCCGCAGCGGCGCCCGCTGCCGCGCCCCGCTAGCGGTGCTGTCCGGCCGCGGCGGACATAGCCGCCAGCCGCGCCTCGCGTTCGGCCCGTGCCGCGGCGGCCTTGCGCGCCGGACGGTCGTCGACGTCGCGGAACGGCGCGAGAAAGAAACCGGCAAAGCCCGAACGGCGCTGTACGAGGGCGGGGCCCGGCAGGGCGGCGAAGCGGGCGGGGACGGCGGTGGAAAGCGGCAGCATGTCGGGCTCCTGTGGCAAGCGACTACGGTCTGACAGGTTCATGCTGCGTGCCAGCGGCATTCATCGCGAAAAAACCCAGTATTTTAGCCAAGTTCGCGTCAAGTGCCGGCTGTCGGCCCGGCCGCGCTCTGCAAATTGCAACGGAAAACGCGAGGCGAATTCGCCAAAACAGGGGTACGCGGGACAGCGCGTCGCAGGGCATTGACTCGACGCTCCCGCAGGATTTTCCTTTGCTCGACGCGCTCTTCGCAAATGCCGACTGCGGTCGGGATTGTCCGGGAGGAAGCATGAGGTACGTCTGCGACGCGCCGAACGGAAGAACCTGGTTCCGCATGGAGACCGACGCCGAAGCGGCAGCCGAATCCGAGACCATGCGCCACGCCGTCGAGAAGTATTTCCGCAAGGAGCAGGAGAAGGCGGCGCAAAGCTTTCGGCCGCGCTCGACCGCCAATTTCGAGCAGGAGATCGGCCTCAAGGCGCACATTCAGCGCGAGATGCCGCTGTTCCTGACGCTGCGCGCGGACGACGGCACGCCGCTCGCCACCGCAATGCTGCCGCCGAGCGGCAAGGACGACCGCAGCTTCCGGCCGATCATCGTCGGCCCCGAAAACGCCGATCCCTACCCCGAACAAGGCGACGCGATTCGCGCGCTCGGCGAGTACTACGGCATGACCCTCGAACGCGCCCGCTGCTACCCCTACCGCCGCGATTGAGGCTGTCGTCACTCGCGATCGCCAAGGAGTAGGGCGGATGAGCAAAGCGTAATCCGCCGCGGCCGGGCGGGCCGAAGGCGCTACGCTTTTTCGCCTACGAACTCAGTTTCTTTTTCAGCAGCTCGTTGACCAGCGCCGGGTTGGCCTTGCCTTGGGTCGCCTTCATCACCTGGCCGACGAAGAAGCCGAGCACCTTGGGGTTGGCCGCGTACTGCGCGACCTGCGCCGGGCTGGCGGCGAGCGCGGCGTCGATCGCGGCCGCGATCGCGCCGGTGTCGGTGACCTGCCGAAGCCCTTTGGCTTCGACGATTGCGGCTGCGTCGGCGCCGGTCTCGACCATTTCGGCGAACACGTCCTTGGCGATGCGGCCTGAGATCGTGCCGTCGGCGAGCAGGTCGATCAGCCCGCCGAGCTGCGTCGCCGAGACCGGCGACTCCTCGATGCCGAGCCCCTTTTTGTTGAGCGCGCCGAACAGGTCGCCGGTAACCCAATTGGCCGCCGCCTTCTTGTCCCGGCCGTCAGCGACTTTCTCGTAAAACTCGGCGGTCGCTCGCTCGGCGACGAGCACGCCGGCTTCCTCCATGCCGAGCCCGTAATCGCTGACAAAGCGCGCGCGCTTTTTGTCGGGCAGCTCCGGCAGCGCCGATTTCAGCTTGGCCACCCAATCGCGGTCGAGCACCAACGGCAGCAGGTCGGGGTCGGGAAAATAACGGTAGTCGTAGTCGTTCTCCTTCGAGCGCATCGGCCGCGTCTCACCGCGCGCGGTGTCGAACAGCCGGGTTTCCTGAGCGACCGCGCCGCCGTCTTCGATGATGCCGATCTGGCGTCGCGCCTCGATCTGGATTGCCTGCATCACAAAGCGCACCGAGTTGAGGTTTTTGATCTCGCAGCGCGTGCCATAGGGCGCGCCGGGCTTGCGCACCGAGACGTTGCAGTCGCAGCGCAGCGACCCTTCCTCCATGTTGCCGTCGCAGGTGCCGAGGTAGCGCAGGATCGAGCGCAGCTTGCGCAGGTAGACGCCCGCCTCCTCGGCCGAGCGCAGATCGGGTTCGGAGACGATCTCCATCAGCCCGATGCCGGCGCGGTTGAGGTCGACATAGGTGTCGCGCGGATGCTGGTCGTGCAGACTCTTGCCGGCGTCCTGTTCGAGGTGCAGCCGGGTGATGCCGACCTCGCGGGTCGAGCCGTCGGGCATCTCGATCTCGACCCGTCCGCGCCCGACGACCGGCTGCTGGTACTGCGAAATCTGATAGCCGGGCGGCAGGTCGGGATAGAAGTAGTTCTTGCGGTCGAACACGCTCGTCAGGTTGATCTCGGCGTCGAGGCCGAGCCCGGTCTTCACCGCCTGCTCGACGCAATGCCGGTTGATCACCGGCAACATCCCCGGAAACGCGGCATCGACAGTCGACACCTGGGTGTTCGGCTCGGCGCCGAACGCGGTTGCCGCTCCCGAAAACAGCTTTGCCTCGGCCACCACCTGGGCATGCACCTCAAGCCCGATGACGACTTCCCACTCTCCTGTGCGGCCCTGGATCAGCATTGGGTACTCCCGTAAAACGCCGCAAAGCCCCCTCTCCCGCATCGCGGGAGAGGGAGGGACCCGTCGCGTCAGCGACGGGAGGGTGACGGTCGAGGCGAGTAGACCGTCAGCTGTCTCCGGGCTGCGCCCGGAGCCACCCTCTTCCGCGATGCGGCAGAGGGGCAACGAGCACAAGGCATCATCGCCGTCACTTGGCAAGGAAGCTGGGTAGATGGGTGAATTGGGCGGCGATTTCCAGGACCTGCCCGACCCGCAGCACGGTGGCTTCGTCAAAGGCTCGGCCGACGACTTGGAGGCCCAAGGGCAACCCGTCCAACAGCCCCGCCGGCACGGATATCGCCGGCAGCCCGGCGAGGTCGGCGGGCACGGTAAAGATGTCGTTCAAATACATCGCAACCGGGTTATCCGCCTTCTCGCCGATGGCGAACGGGGCCGACGGCGCGGTCGGCGTCAGGATGCAATCGCATTTGTCGAACGCCGCGGCGAAATCCCGGGCGATCAGGGTGCGCACGCGCTGCGCCTTCAGGTAATAGGCGT
>JAFAWI010000358.1 GCA_019241915.1 Alphaproteobacteria bacterium | reverse complement strand
TCGGCAACTGCGTGGCGATCGCGCGGTTTTTGGGGCGCGGCGCCCAACTGCGCTTTTCCAGCACGATCCGGCTCGACCATTCGTCGATGAACGCGCTCGAATTCCAGCTCGAGGAGTTCGCCCGCACCTACCCATTCTCGTACGGTTCCGAGGAGATGCCCGATCTGGTGCGCTCGATCGAGCGGCAATATCTCGACCGCGAGCGCGACGTCGACCGCTGGGCGCATCAGTTTCTCAAGAAGAACGGGCCTACCGGAACGCGCGAGCTGCTGGCGGCGATGACGTACGCGATCCATGAGCGCTTCACCTACGTCGCGCGCGCCGAGATGGGCACGCAAGACCCGCTGACCACCTTGCGCCTGGCCAGCGGCTCGTGCCGCGACTTCGCGCTGTTGATGATGGAGGCGGTGCGCTCTCTGGGCCTCGCGGCGCGCTTTGTCTCGGGCTATCTCGTGCCCTCCGGCCGGGTCGATCGCCAGCGCCTCGGCGGCGAGGCGACGCATGCGTGGTGCGAGGTGTATCTGCCCGGCGCCGGCTGGGTCGAATACGATCCGACCAACGGCCTCGTCGGCAACGAGGACCTGATCCGTGTCGCGGTCGTACGCGACCCGCGCCAGGCAGTGCCGGTCGCCGGCACCTGGACCGGCTTTCCATCCGACTTCATCGACATGACGGTCGACGTCACCGTCGTCCCCGAGGCGCCCGAAGAAGCGGCGCGCGAAAGCGCCTAGCGCTCTGCTACACTGCGGCTCCCTTGCGGGAGCGGCCCCATGTTCAAGCGCATCGACCACATCGAGATCGTCACCGACCGGCTCGAACCGAGCGTCGAATTTTATACCGAGGTGCTCGGCTTCACGGTCGGCGCGCGCGACCGCATCGCGCGGCCCGACGGCTCGGCGCTCGACATCGTCTATCTCGGCCTCGGCGGCACCACGGTCGAGCTGATGCATTGGCAGGGGGTGCAGGTGTCGCCGCAGCCCGACCCGAAGGCAGAGCATCTCGGCTACCGGATGATGGCGCTCGAGGTCGAGGACATGAGGGAGGCGCTTGCCTATCTCGAGGGCAAAGGCATCGCCGCCGTTTGGGGCCCCGTCTACCGCGCCACCTACGCCCGCGCCGAAATCCGCGACCCCAACGGCTACCACATCGAACTGCGCCACTGGCTCTAGCCGCGCTTAATGCGGCCCCTCCCCCACCTTGCAGGGGGAGGAACAGTCGCGCTGTCGCTTCGGCCGGGGACGAAACACCGGCGCGGAGTACGCGCGTAGGATCGCCGCTGCGAAAGCAGGACGAGTGGCGGCGATGCGCGAGCAGCGACAGTTCTATGGCTGGCGGGTGGTCGGCGCGGCCTTTGTCCTCGGCATTTTCGGCTGGGGCCTGGGCTTCTACGGACCGCCGATCTATCTCCAGACGATCTGCGCGACGCGCGGCTGGCCGGTGGCGCTGGTCAGCGCCGCGGTTACGCTCCACTACCTGACCGGCGCGGCTGTCGTCGCCAATCTGCCGCGATTCTACCGCCGGTTTGGTGTCGCTGCGGTCACCCGGGCGGGCGCGTTCGCCGCGGCTGGTGGTGTCGCCGGCTGGGCGCTCGCCGCGCAACCGTGGCAGCTGTTCGCCGCCGTGCTGGTCAGCGGCGCCGGCTGGGTGACGCTGAGCGGCGCGGCGATCAACGCGATCGTTTCGCCGTGGTTTGTCCGGCGCCGGCCGGTCGCATTGTCCGCCGCCTATAACGGCGCGAGCGTCGGCGGGGTGATCTTTTCGCCGCTCTGGGTCGCGGCAATCGCGGCGCTCGGTTTTCCCGCCGCGGCCGGAGCAATCGGCGCGGTCGCCATCGTCACCGTCTGGCTGCTCGCGGGCCGGTACTTCGCGGTGTCGCCGGCGCAGTTGGGGATGCAGCCCGACGGCGACCCGCCCGCGGCCACCCACGCCCTGCCCCGGCCAGCCGCAGCGGAGGAACCCCTGCCTGTCGCGCGGCTGTGGCGCGACCGCCGCTTCCTGACCCTCGCCGCCGGCTTCGCGCTGAGCCTGTTCGCGCAGGTCGGCTTGCTCGCGCATCTGTTCTCGCTGTTGGTGCCGACGCTCGGCGACAGCAACGCCGGTCTCGCCGCCGGCGGCGCCACCGGCGTTGCCATCGCCGCGCGGATGTGGGTCGGCCGCCGGCTCGATCCCGGCCGCGACCGGCGGCTGTTCGCCTGCGGCAATTACATGATGCAGGCGACCGGCGCAGTGGCCCTGTTGGTCGCCGCCGGCGGCAATGTACCGCTGCTGCTCATCGGTGTCGTGCTGGTCGGCGCCGGGATCGGCAACACCACCTCGCTGCCGCCGCTGATCGCGCAGGCCGATTTTGCTGCCGCCGATGTCGCCCGCGTCGTGCCGCTGGTTATCGCCGTGTCGCAGGCCTGCGCCGCCTTCGCCCCGGCCGCGTTCGGGCTGCTGCGCGGGCTGGCGCCGACGGCCGACGCCGCCGGCATCGCGCCGCTCGTCTTCGCCGCCGCCGCGCTGCTTTATGGCGCCGCGATCCTCGCGCTGCTGGCCGGCCGCCGCCCCCCGCAGCGTTCGGCGGCCGGCCGCCGCGCCGATGTTCCGACGTCGGCCTAGCGGAACATGCGGCCTTCCGGCGGCAGCCCCATCAGCATCTGGCCGACCGTCTCGAAATGGATCGGCCGGCCCTGGCCCTGCTGGGTCCCCGCGTGGATGTCGCGCATCCGCCGTTCCAAGGGGTTGCTCTCGAAGATCGCGGTGGCGCCGGCGGCGTGATAGACGGTCGCCACCACGTCGCGCGCCTGGTGGATCGCCCAGGTCGCCGCAAGGCGCAATTGCGGGTGGTGGTCCCCGCCGATGCTGCCCTTGGCCTGCGCCTCCTGCCACATTTCGGCAACGACGCCGCGCAGATAGGCGCGTGCCGATTTGAGCTTGGCCTCGCATTGCGCGACCTGGCTCTGGATCACGTTGTTGGTGCGCAGCGTGCCCTTGGCGCCGCGCGGCACCTTGTCCCGCGCCAGTTCGATAAACGCGTCGTAGGCGCCGCGCGCGATCCCCATCGACACGTGGCTGAAGCTCATGGCGTAGATCATGCCGCTGGTGAACTGGTAGAGCGGCCCGGCTTCGTGCCGCGTCTCGGGATCGTCGCGCAGCGCGGTGCGGGCCTCGGGGACAAAGTGGTCGGTCAGCTCATAGCTGTCGCTGCCGGTGCCGCGCAGCCCCAGCACCTGCCAGTTGTCGATGATCTTGGCCTCGATTTTGGGCACGATGATCGTGCGCACGACCTGGCGCCCGTTCTTGCCCATGCGCGGGCTGCCGTCCCCCTCGAACACCGGGCAGTGCGCGCCGAGCCAGCTCGCGTGCCGGCTGCCGGTGGCAAAGCCCCAGCGCCCGGTGACGCGGTAGCCGCCATCGACCGCGCTGCATTTTCCGGCGCCGGGCAGCTCGGGGCCCCAGGCAAGGATGCCGCGCGGCCCGCCAAACACCTCGACCGCCATCCCGGGGGACAGGTACGGCGCGATCATCGAGCAGCCCGAGTTCTGCCCCAGGCTCCACGCGGTGCTGCCGTCGGCTGCGGCGAGAATCTCCAGCACGGCGGTATAGGTCAGCGGATCGAGTTCGCCGCCGCCGATCGATTTCGGCAACAGCATCTTGAAGATGCCGCGCTCGACCATCGCCTCGACGACATGTTCGGAGGTCTGGCGGTTCTTTTCGATCTCGTCGCCGGCCTCCCGCAGCAGCGGCGCCAGCGCGCGCGCGCGTTCGAGATAGTCCTGCTTCAGCGCCGCATCGGTCACGCTGCTGCCGTCCATCGCCTGTCCTCCGCACACCCAACGCATTGTGCCGGCATCGCCGCGCGATGGGAAATGCCGAGCGCGCATGTTCGGCCATACGCGCCGGCGATCACCGCCGGCGGCGCCGGCCGCCATCGTTCGGGCTTACCCGCGGCCGCCGATTTCGGCTAGCCTGCCGCCCGGCAATGCGAGGGAGGATGCGATGAAGGTCGTCACGCTCAAGAACATCCCGGACGTCCCGGTCGAGGGCGCGGACCGGATCGAAGGGTGGAGCGGCCCGGTGCAGCGCACCCGGCAGACCATTATCGAGCCGGGCGGCTCGGCCAATTACAATTGCAGCGTGGTGAATTTCAGCCAGGGCTGCACCACCGGCTGGCACACCCACACCTGCGACCAGATCCTGGTGGTCACATCAGGGTCGGGGATGGTCGCGGTCGAGGGCGGCACGCCGCAGGAGATCAATGTCGGCGATGTCGTCCACATCAAGGCCGGGGAGCGCCATTGGCACGGCGCCAAAGCCGACAGCACGATGGGCCACATCACGATCACCGCAGTCGGCGGTCAGGCGACCTGGGGCTGACACCGCGCACCGCGGCGTTTTCATCCGATGGCTTGGAGCATCCGCGGCCGTTGCCGCCGGACCCGATGGCGCGCGGTTTCAGCCGCCGCCGGCATCGCCGTTGCGGCAACCGCGACCCCGGCCGCGGCGCCGGCGGCGGCGCCGCGCGCTGCGGCCGCGCTCGCCGGTGGTGACAGCGTGGCCGAGGCGACCTGCCGCATCGTCGAGCGCGCGGCGCGCGCCGACCGGGTGCCGGTGGCGCTGCTGACCCGGCTGGTGTGGACCGAGAGCCGGTTTCGCGCCAACGTCACAAGCCCCGCCGGCGCGCAGGGCATCGCGCAATTCATGCCGGGAACCGCGGCCGCGCGCGGCCTGCTCGACCCGTTCGACCCCGAGCAGGCGATCCCGAAGGCGGCGCGGCTGCTCGTCGACCTGGAGCACGAGTTCGGCAATCTCGGCTTGGCGGCGGCGGCCTATAATGCCGGTGCGGCACGCGTCAGCGGCTGGCTCGCCGGTGCGGCGAGCCTGCCGGCCGAGACGCGCTCCTACGTGATTGCCGTCACCGGCCGCTCGGCCGAGGACTGGGCCGCCGAGCGCCGGACCGCGACCGCGACCGCGGCGGCCGAGCCGGCGGACGCGATGTCATGTCTCGCCGTCACCGCCGAATTGCGCACCGAGGACGGCGCCGCATCGCCGCCGGTCGCCCCCTGGGGCGTGCAGCTCGCCGGCAATTTTTCGAAGGCGCTCGCGCTGGCCTCGTTCGAGCGCGCCCGCGGACGCTACGCCGGGCTCGTCGGCGGTCTGCGGCCAATGGTGATCGGGACGGTGCTGCGCAGCCGCGGCACCCGCCCGTTCTACCGGGTCCTGGCGCCGGCCGCGACCCGCGCCGCCGCCGACCAGGTCTGCAACGCGATCCAGTCCGAGGGCGGCGCCTGCGTCGCGCTGCGCAGCTAGCGCCAGGTCGAACCCTCCGCCCTCGACGGAGACGGGAAATTCGCAGCCGGACGGCGATCGCCCGCTAGCGCCGGGCGGTGCGCCCAACCCCGGCGGCGACGCTCGTGGCGGCGAAGCGGGTGCGCAGCAGCGGCGTCGGCGCCGCGAGGTGGCGCAGCACCCCGATGGCGATCAGGTTCGGCAGCGCCAGCATCGCAAACGAGGCCGCCCAGGCGCGCCCGCTCTGCGCGCCGCCGGCGAGGTCGAGGACGATGCCGAACGAGGTCGGCGCCACCAGCCCGGCGGTAAAGCCCAGCATCGAATGGACGCCCAGCGTCGCGCCGCGCTGCTCCGGCTTCGCGGCGGCGACCGTGCCGGCGGTCAGCGCGCCGGAATCCGCCATCACGGTCGCGTAATAGCACGCGAGCAGCGCGACCGACGCGACAAACGACACCTGCCACGACAGCCCCGTCGCGACGCCAAAGACAAACCCCGTCGCCATGATCGCGGTGACCAGGTTGGCGCGACCGAAGCGCTTGGCGCACTCGTTGCAGCCGATGCTCGAGGCGATGCCGCCGAGCGAGATGATCGAAGCCAGCGTCGGCGCGTCGAACGCGCCGCCGGCGCCGGTCGCGGAACCCGCGGCAAACGTCAGGAACGCGACCATCCAGGCGCGCGAGCCGTAGAGCTCCCAGCAATGCGCGACATAGCCCGAGATGTAACCGAGGGCCGGCTTGTTGCGGAACACCAGCGCAAAGCTGGCAAAAAAGCCGGGCCGATCGGCCGCCGGCTTGGGCGCTTTCGGGGCCAACCCAAAAAACGCCAGCACCCCGGCCGCCACCGGACCGATCGCGGCGAGCGCAAAGGCGATCCGCCACGAGGCGTGCGCCGACACCACACCGGCAAGGAAATACGACGCCGCGAGGCCGAACCCGGACAGCGAGGTGTAAAGAGCTGTCGCTCGCGACTGCAATTCCTCGTCGATGCGGTCCGACATCGCCTTCAGCCCCGGCATGTAGATGCCGGCAAAGCCGATCCCGAACAGCGCCTGCGCCACCAGCGCCCCAACAAAGCCGTGCGCGAAGAGGGCGAACACGGCCGACCCCGACGCCGCCAGCAGGCACGAGCCGAGATAGATGCGGCGCGCGTCGAACCGGTCGGTGAGGCTGGTCAGCACCGGCACCGCCGCGACATAGCCGAAAAACAGCACGCCGCCGATAAATCCGGCCGCGCTGTTGCTGAGCCGCCAATCCGCGCGCAGCAGGGGGAGCAGCGCGGGATAGGTGGCAAACCCGGCCATGCACAGGATTTCGGCTGCGCACATCAGCGCGACGAGACGCGCGCTCGGGCTCAGCCGGCTCACGCCGCGCTCACCCGTTTGACGGTCCGGCCGACGGCGCGCGACGTGCGGCCGGCGGCCCGCTTGACCCCCGGGGCCATCCGGTGCGTGACCATGCGCGTATGCAGCGTCGCGATCACCCCCGACCCGGTCTTGGTGAACAGGAACGGCAGCACCGCATGCACCAGCAGCGCCAGCCCTCCCGTCAGCATGCTGACGGCAAAGCTCGCGGCGTGGCGCAGATGCTCGAAATAATTCTCGCCGACTGAGGCCGGGTGTTCGGTGAAGGACAGCCTGCTCATGGTGCGATGCCCCCATTTTCGGCGCCTGCGGCGGCGCCGGGTTGCAACAACGCCTGCCAGCGGTCGAGCGGTTTGGGCAGCGTGTGTGCCGTGCCGTCGCCGTCGAAGCGCTCCGGCCACTCGGGATCGAGCCTCTTGCGGTAGTAGTAGCGGACCGTGCCCGAGGTATCGTTGTAGGTCTTGAGCGCCTCGCCCCGCTGGTAGCCGAGCCGCTCGTAACGGTGGTGCGCGTCGCGCAGCTTCACGTCCGACCACAACTCGATCGCCTGCGCACCGCGCTCGCGCGCCTCGCGCTCGACCAGATAGCAGAGAAAGCCGCCGAGCCCGTTGCGGCGCATCTCGCGCGCGACGTACAGCTTTTGCAGTTCGACGACCCCCGGTTCGGCGCTTGGCGCGAGGGCGATCGTGCCGATGATCTTGCCCGCCGCCTCGACCACCCAGAACACCCCGCCGCATGCGGCGTAGGCGCTGGCCGGTCGCAGCAGTTCGGGCATGTCGGCCGCCGCCACCAGTCGCTTGCCGGGGTATTCGGACCACACCGCCGAGATCATTCCGATGATGGCGTCCGCATCGGCGTCGCGGGCATGACGCAAGACCAGACCCGCCGAGGCGCCGATGATCGCACCGGGCGCACTGCCCCACGAGCGCGGGCGCACTTCGGCCCGCCGCCCCGAGAGTCTCTCGGATGCCATGAATTCGCCCTCATAAACCCGCGGTTCCCCAACCGCGGACCACTTCCCGTTGCCAAAAATAAACAAAGTTAACGGAATGTCAAGAATTGTTACAAATGCGGCACAAACTAAAAGTTAAAATTGTCTTAATCGCTCAGGGAAAATACCGCACGATCTGCACCGCAGAAGCGAAGCGCTCACCGCCACCCGTCGCGGCCAAGTATTCGGCATTTTATCCATTATCTCAAAATATAGAGGCGCCAAGCCTCAGGGCGCTCAATACCTGGTGGCTACGGGCCGCTTCATTAGGTCTGTCCGCTACGGTCCGTCGGCCGCGGCCCACCCTGACCGCGCATCCGGCCCGCTATGGTTGCATGGCAGGATCGCGCCGCGGCGATAGGTTGTGGCCGCATGCCAGCCCGCCCAGGCCGCATGGGGTGTTAACCACATCTTTACCCGCGAAGTACGAAAAATACCGTGCGTCGGATGTCTTGGGCCGGTCCGGCGCGACGGAGACGCCGTTGAACCAATTGACCATGCTGGTCACCGCCGACGGGAATTGGGTGCTTCCCGACAGCGAGGAGTTTCTGGCCGCCCTCGGCGACCCCGACCCGGACTACGACGCGGTCGGCTTTGCCGTGCGCAATCTCGGCTTTGTCAAGTTCCAGGTGCTCGACCGGCTCGTCACCGAGATCGAGCTGCACCCGCGCAATGTCGATCTGCGCGCGCTGCTCGCGGTTGAGCGCCAACTGGGCGAGGTCGCCACCGACCTGTTCCGCATCAAGTATCTCGACGGCGAGTGGAAATCGGAGATTTCGGCGTCGCTCGACCACACCCTGGCCCGGCTGCACGAGCTCTGCGCCCCCGCCTTCGAGCCGCCGCCGAGCCAGCGCTTCACCGTCGAACCGCAGGACCCTCGCCTGCTCGACGGCGTCATCGGCCGCGAGCAGCCGCTCGGCCGGATGGCGATGAAATGGCGCGCGTCATTTGGCAAGTTCGACGTCGACGTCATGGGCATCGCGGAGCGTCACGATCTCTTACCGCTGTTTGCGATCGCCGGCCTTGAAAAAGCTGGCGACAGGCCCGTCTGGCGCTTTCTCGGCGGCGCTCACCGTTGGGCCGGCGACTCTTATCGGGTCCATGGGCTGCACCATCCGATCGATGCGATGCCCGACAAGGAATACGGAACCTGGGTTTCCCAATTCTACCGGGCGGTCGCAGAGACGAGCCGCCCGCGCTACGATGTCGTCACCGCCGAAATGGAATATCACGCCGAGGCGGGCAAGCCGCGCCGCGTTGTCCGCTATGAGCGGCTCATGCTGCCGTGGCGGACACCGACCGGCGAACGGCTGGTGACTGCCTGCACCCGGTTGGTCGCCAAGCCGCCTGCCGAGAACTTGCCCGCCGCCGGGTCGGACAACTCCGCATCGACGAAAAAGCCGAAATCGTCGTAAATCTCGCTGCCGCTGGTATAGGTCAACACCAGCTCGCTCCACCGCAACAGCGGGTAGAAAAAGCTGTAGCCGAGGTGCTTGACGCCGTAACCGACGGCAACCCCGTTATCGGCCAGCGCGCGCGGTACAAAGCCGATCGTCCAGTCGAGCGGCCAGCGCGACAGCGCATAGGCCCGCGCCATTCGCGGCATCAGCTGCGACAGCTCGCGCTTGCGATAGTCCGGCCGCACCCAGGTGGCCCCCGCGCTCAACACAATGCCTTTGATTTGCCGGGCGATTTCGGCCGCCTCTGGCGTCATGGTGCACGGCTGTCCCTCGTCGCGGCCATAAAAAACCGCAACCTTTTGTTCGGCGAGATCGGTGTCGTACCAATAGAAGATGCGGCCGGCCGAGGTCGCGACGATCTCGCCGTCGTCATTCTCCCCGGCGATCCAGAACCCGTTTTCGGGGCCGATGTCGGCGCGTTCCGGATTGTACTGGTCGGTCACCGGGTACCATCGCCCGGCGTCGGCCTCCTCGCGGCTGAACCGCACCAGCCCGTCAAAGTCGTGCCGCAGGTACAGGTGAATGCCGACGGCGCGCGCGGCGCGGTCGCCTTCCAGAATCATCCGGCCGATCGCCGGCCCCGATCCGGCCAACACCGTGACCGCGTCGGGCAGCCGCACATTGTTGGGTGGAATGGGGGTGGTGAACTCGAATGCCATGTCATCCTCCGGGGGAAGAGGAGCGGCATCGCCGCCGCAGGCGCTCGCGGCGGCTCATGAACCGTACCAACGCGCCGCGACTTGCCGGACATTTGTAGCGCATTTTGCGCAAATGCTTCAATCCGCCCAGCCGCCGCGGCGCCCGGCTTAACCACGAATAGCGGCTCGCGACGCCGGCGCCGGCGCCGGCCGCAGCCCGGACTTAACCCGTCGTTTACGGGTGCGGCGCGACCATGCCGCGCCCCGCCGCCCGCGCTCGCGGCGTGGCGCGCGGTATTCCTGGAGACGGTCGATGGTGGCGTCGGCGTCGATGCTCGTGACCTCGGACGGCAACCATGTTCTGCCCGAGGACGATGCGTTCTTTACGACGCTGGGCGGCCTCGCGCCGGGCTGCGACCCGGCCGAGTTTGCGGTCGGCAATCTCGGTTTTGTCCGGCTGCGCCGGCTCGACCCGCAGACCGTCGCCGTCGAGCTCAACCCTTATGCGGTCGACCGCCGCGCGCTGATCGGGGCGCAGCTGCAGATCGGGCTTTCCGCCGCCGCGCGCTTCCGCATCCTCTACCGCGGCGCCGAGCGCTCGGCCGAGCCGCCGTTGTCGGCGGCCGAGGCGGTCGCCGCGCTGGGCGGGCTCGCCAGCCCACCCGCCGCCGCCTCGACCGGGCGATTCCGGCTCGAACCGTGCGACTTCGCGCGGCTGCTGCGCGACCCGCGCAACCCGCTCAGCGTCTTAAGCCGCAAATGGTCGCAATGCTTTGGCGAGTTCAGCGGCGAAGTGACCGATTTCGCCCGCGACAACGGCTTTCTGCCGCGCATGATGCTGGTCGGCGTGCCGCGCCGCCGGCCCGAGCCGGTGATCCGTTTTCTTGGCGACGGCTTCCCGTGGCTCGACGCCGACTTCGCGCGCCGCGCCGCCGGCCGCACTCTCGACAGCCTCCCCGACAAGGAATACGGCGCCTGGGTCGGCGCCTTCTATGTCGCGGTCGCCCAGCGCGGCGAGCCGCGCTACGACCGCTGCGTCGGCCGTCTCCAGCTCGGCGGGGGCCGCGTGCACGAGCTGCACTATGAGCGGCTGCTGCTGCCGTGGCAGACCGCAGCCGGCGAGACCGTCGTCTCGCTGATCGCCCGCCGCCTCGGCGACCCGGCGCTGCCGCACCGCGGCGCGGTGCACTAGAACCGCACCCCGAAGAGCCACAGCGCCGACCAAATCGCGACCCCCGCCGCCACCGCGGCATAAACCGCGATCGCGGCGAGCCGGGCCGCGCGCCGATGGCGCATCCCAGGCGCCACCGACACCAGAAACATCAGCGTCGCCAGCATCGCCAGCGCGCCGATCGCCCGCGTCTCATCGAGCACCGCAGTCCTCGTTCATCGCCGCGCCCTCATCGCGCGGGAGCGCGCCGCGCGACCGGACAATATCGGCCCCGATACGCCGCCGCGCGACCATACCGCGCGCCGCCTGACCGTGGTCAGGCAACGCACAGATCCGTTGGGCGCGCAAAGACAGTACGTCTATCATCGCCGCGACCACAGAGGGGGAACCGGCGATGCCGAGCAAGGACGAATTGAAGGCGGCGGTGTGCGAGGCGATCGACCGCGCCGGCAACGCGATCATCGCGATCGGCGAGGAAATCCTCCACCACCCCGAGACCGGCTTCAACGAGCACAAGACCGCGCGTCTCGTCGCCGAGCACATGCAGACGCTCGGCCTCGCGCCCGAAACCGGCCTCGCGCTGACCGGGGTCAAGGGCCGCCTTGCGGGCGCCGCGTCCGGCCCGCGCATCGCCCTCGTCTCCGAGCTCGACAGTTTGCGCACCTCCGACCACCCGCTCGCCGACCCGCATACCGGCGCCGCGCACAGCTGCGGCCACAATGCGCAGATCGCCGGCATGCTCGGCGCCGCAATGGGTCTCGCCGCCGCCGGCGCGCCCCAACACCTCGCCGGCGAGGTCGTGTTCTTCGCGGTTCCGGCCGAGGAGTTCATCGATGTCGAGGAGCGGCTCGGCCGCAAGCACAAGGGCGAACTCGAATTCCTGCTCGGCAAGCCCGAGCTGCTCGCGCGCGGCCATTGGGACGACATCGACATGGCGATGATGATCCATGCCGGCTCGCACGACCAGATGACCAGGCGCTCCTATATCGCGGACAGCTCGAACGGCGCGCTGGTCAAGCAGATCCGCTTCATGGGGCGCGCCAGCCACGCCGGCGGCGCGCCGCAGCTCGGCATCAACGCGCTCTCCGCGGCGCAGATCGCGCTCAACGCGATCCACTGCCAGCGTGAGACCTTTCACGACCGCGACACGATCCGCATCCACCCGATCATCACCAAGGGCGGCGACGCGGTCAGCGTCGTCCCGGCCGAGGTGACGATGGAGACGTTTGTGCGCGGCGGCAGCCTTGACGCGATCACCGACGCCAATATGAAGGTCGACCGCTGCCTGCGGGCCGGCGCGATGGCGATGGGCGCCGAGGTCGAGATTTCCACGATCCCCGGCTACCTGCCGCAGCGCAACGACCGCAGCATGGGCGCCCTCTTCGGCGCCAATGTCGAGAGCCTCTTCGGCCCGCAGAGCTTCGATATCGGCGGCCACCGCACCGGCTCGACCGACATGGGCGACATCGCCCATATGAAGCCGGTCATCCACCCCTATGTCGCGTCCGCCACCGGCAAGACGCACGGCGCCGATTTTCGCATCAGCGAACCCGAGCACGCCTACCTGACCCCGGCCAAGCTCCTCGCGATGACAGCGATCGACCTGCTCTACGACGACGCCGCCCCCGCCCGCCAAATCCTCGCCGACTTCCACCCCGCCATGACCAAATCCGAATACCTCACCTTCGCGAGGGGACTGTTCCAAACCGAACGGTACAACGGCGCCGCGGCAACATAGGGATGAATAACCGGGATCAGGTGGGCGATGTCGCCCATGTCGGTCGAGCCGGTGCGATGCCCGCCGATGTCGAACTGGCCGGCGCCGAACAGCGCTTCGACATTGGCGCCGAAGAATTCGCCCATGCCGCGGTTGTTCTTTTGCGGCAGATAGCCGGGGATCGTGTTGATCTCGACCTCGG
>JAFAWI010000195.1 GCA_019241915.1 Alphaproteobacteria bacterium | reverse complement strand
GCCAAGATTCCGGCAACCGCACCGAACGACAATTGCATCGCACCGGGGCCGTGGCCCCGCCTCGCCAAAGTTGCGCGCAACACGTTACCCCCGCCCCCAAAAGCGAACGCCGCGAACTCCCCCGCCATCACTGGCGCCGCAAAGGGTAAAAAAAACATGAAACGCTGTCAAAGCAAGCGCTCGCATGGCAGTTGCCGACGAGGCGGCAGCGTCGCGAGGCTAACGCCGATTGCGGACTCCCATTTCCGCCCGGCGGCGAAATTTGCCGTAAAGAACATGCCGCCGCGGCGCCCGCAGGCCTCATTTCAGGAACGCGCGCACGGTCTCGACGATAAAGTCCCCCTCCGGCGTGCCGGGCGCGGCGGCGATTCCGCGGTGCCCGACGTCGCCGGGGATTTCGGCGTAGCGGGCTTGCGCCAGCTTGCCGCGCAGCAACCGTGCGTTCGCGCCATCGACCAGCCGGTCGCCGCGGCTCGGCATCAGCAGGACGGGCATCGTCACCGGGGCGAGTGCGGCATCGAGACTGCCGCCGGCCCCGCCCGCGAGATCATGGCCGCGCGCGGCGGCGCAGCGCAGGACCAGGGCATTGGCGTCCCAGCCGGCAAAATTCTTGGCTACCACCTCCGTTTCCTGTGCCAAGGCGGCGGGGCTCAGCGCGTCGAGATAGGGCGCCGTCACCGACCAGGGGTAATAGATCATTCCGGCATGCCGCAGCCCCTCGATCGGGTTCCGCTCGTAGCGCCCGCCGGCCCAATCCGGATCGAGTGCGACGGCCGAAGTCAGCAGGTCGATGAGCAACTGAAAGTTCGTATCGCTCGCTGCGCTTGGCGCCAGCAACACCAGGCCCGCCGCGGCCTCCGGGTGATGCGCCGCCCACTCGAGCGCAATGGCCGCACCCATCGAGCGGCCGACAATGGCTCGCGGCCGGCCGATGCCGAGACCGCGCGACACGACCTCGCTGTCGGCTTTCATCATGTCGCGGATCGTATAGCGCGGAAAATCCTGCCCGGTGCCGTCGCTCGGCGAGGATGAATCGCCGCTGCCGAGCGCGTCGATCGCGATAACGAAATACCGGTTCGTGTCGAACAGACCGCCCGGGCCGGTCTCTGCGTCAAAGGCGTGATGATCGGCAAAGGTGTCATGCAGCAGCACGATCGCATTGTCCCGTGCCGGCGACAGCGTTCCGCGGGTCTCGTAGCCGATCCGCAACTCGGGCATCACCGAGCCGTCCTCGAACTGAAAATCGTACAGGCTGAAGATTTGCGTCTCGGCGTGCCCGGCGGCGACGGGTACGGCCGCCGCCGCGGCTGTCGCCAGCAAGGCCAATGCGAGCGCGCCAAGCCGGCGGCGGGCGCGCCCGGCGAAACTACGCACCAGACACATGCGGGGTGCAAGGTTAGGGGCGACGCGCGGACCGCGCAACCCGCTCGGCCGGGCAGCTCGCCGGCTGCACGTGCAGACGCTTGTTCACGCAAGACGATTGCGCAACAGTCGCGCCGCACCTTTGGGGGAAGTTGCATGGATCACGCGCGTCGGTCTGTCCGGTTGCTGTTGCCGCTTGCGGCGCTGATTGGCTTATCGGCGGCCGTGTCCGGCCCGGCGCGCGCCCAGATCACACCGCAAACCGTGCAACTGATCGACCGGCTCTGCAGCCAGACCTTGCGGACGAACGAAGAAGACCGGCTCTACGGCATGATCAGCCTCGCGGTGCGGGCGACGATCCGCTACCGCGGCGCCGAGTTCCGACCTGACGTCATCGACGACGCCGTTCAGGACTCGCTCGATGCGATGATCGAAGACTGCCCCGAATTGACCGCGGAGGATTCGGCCAAGCGCCTGACCATGGCGATCGAGATGATCAGCGACGCCACTACCAGGGTGCTGCAGGATTTCGAGACCGCGCAAAAAAACGGTGGCGATAGCCAGTATCCGCGCCGGCGTCCCGACCAGCTCACCGCCGCCGACCTGTCCGAAGAGCTGTCCTCGCAGGAAATCGATCAGTGGCTCGAATCGCTGCCGCCGCGGCAGCGGGCGCTGTCGCTGTTCCTTTACGCTTCGGATGTGACCCCGCGGGAAGTTGCGGCGGCTGTGGGGGAGGGGCCGCTCGGTTTCGGCCGCCAGGCGGGCGCCGGCAAAAGCGACCTGATGCGCATTTTGCGACAGGAATGGGAGCCGCCGTCGCCGGTCAGCCACGGTGGGCCGGCGATCCAGTTCCGCGTCTCGGGGCAGGGCTTGGGCGAAACGGCTCGTACCGCTGCCGTGCCGGCGCAGCCTGCTGCCGCCAACCTAGCCGGCGCCGCAAACGCCGATTCCGGACCGGCGGCTTCGGCATCGCTCGACCCGCCGTCGACGGCCGCTGCGTCGCCGCCAGCCCCGACCGATAATCCGGCAAGCGTCAATCCGTCGGGGACCAATCCGGCGGGAAGTCCGCCCGGTCCGCCCGCGGCCGCGCCGGCCATCCGTGGCGTGTCGGCGGGCGGCGGCGGTCTGCTGCCGGCGCTGCAGGTGACCGGCATCAGCGACGACATCTATGCCGGCTGGTCGCTGATCGCGACCGGCCACAACCTGGCGCGCGGTCAGCCGGTGGCAATAACCGAGCCGCTCGTGCTCGAACCGGACGGGAAGGGGATCAAACGGATGGTGGTTACCGACATCGTCGAAATCGGCGATCCGCGCGCGGCGACGCGGCATTTCCTGCTCAAGGCTTACGCGCTCGACGGCGACAAGGACGCCGCCGGCTTGCATGAAACCTTTCATGTCGGCGGGTCGCTCGACAATGCCGAGGCGAGGAAGACGCTCGCCAACACCTCGCTCAGCTCGATCGAGGTGGCGCGCTGCCTGTGGCACGATTTCGGTACGGCCGAAGACCCGGGGTTGTGCCGCTGAACCGCCGAGCGTTTGTGGGCAAGGGGTAAACCACCGTCGCGAAAGGGCTTTTTGCGGTCGCAAATTTCCTGCGAAAATCGGCTTGACGCCGGGCGGCCAAAGGCCCAGATGCAGATTGTCGTCAACGCGCCTCGCCGAACCGCGGTGGGGCGTTGCGGCGGACCCGGAAACTGCAAGAGGAGGGTGTTCGCGAACATGACTCCGCCGGGCATGCGCCAGTTGCCGACCCCTTGGCATCGGCAACAGAGCGCCAAGTCCAAGATTTAGCCCGGCTTTGATGCCGGGAGCGAAGTCAAGCTTCGCATATGCGACCCCCGCGGACGCCTTGATGCGCGCGGGGGTCTTGCCGTTTGGGGGCGAGGAGCACTGATGGCCGCGCCGCGTCGAGGAGCCGGCGACGCCGGCAGTTACGGTCCCACGTCGCGCATCTATTTCTCCCAGCGGCTGCGGCTGCATTACGTCGATTGGGGCAACCCCGGCGCACCGCCCTTGCTGCTCGTTCACGGCGGGCGAGATCATTGCCGCAACTGGGACTGGGTGGCCCAGGCGCTGCGCCACGACTGGCACATTCTCGCCCCCGATCTGCGCGGTCATGGCGACAGCCAGTGGTCGCCCGACGGCAGCTATTCGATGGCCGCCTACATCTACGACCTCGCCCAATTGATCCACCAGCAGGAACTCTCGCCGGTAACGATTGTTTCCCACTCGCTCGGAGGAATGATCGCATTGCGCTACACCGGCATCTATCCGCAGAACGTCAGGAAGCTCGTGGCGATCGAGGGGCTCGGGGTCACGCCACGCGTCATGGTCGAGCGGGCTCGCCGGCCGATCGCCGACCGCATGCAACGTTGGGTCGAAGAGCAACGAGCGCTATCGGGGCGGATGCCGCGGCGCTACGGCTCGATCGACGAAGCGCTGAAGCGGATGCAGGAAGCCAACCGCCACTTGTCGCCGGAGCAGGCGCGGCACCTGACGCAGCACGGTGTCAACCAGAACGAAGACGGCACCTATAGCTGGAAGTTCGACAACTACGTGCGCGCCGACCGGCCCTACGGCATGACCCAGGCCGAAACCGAGGATTTGTGGTCGCGGATTGCCTGTCCGACGCTGCTTGTTTACGGCAAGGAGAGCTGGGCGTCGAACCCCGAGAAAGATGGCCGCATTCGCCATTTCAAGGACGCAAAAGTCGTCGAGTTCGAGCGGGCAGGTCACTGGGTACACCACGATCGGCTCGACGCCTTCCTCGACCAGTTGCGCGAATTTTTGTGATGGACCGGCGGGAGAGTTTTGCCGGCGAATCCTTGTCCACGCAGCGCGGATGGCAGCGGCCGCGCTGGACGGCGCTCCACGACCTGAGACCCCGAGACGTCGGCAAAAAGCGCGGGTTTCTCTCAATTCTTGGGCCTGGCCTAGTCACCGGCGCCGCCGACGACGACCCGAGCGGCATTGCCACCTATTCCCAAGTCGGCGCGCAGTTCGGCTATGGCATGACCTGGCTGATGCTGTTCAGCTTTCCACTCATGGCGGCGATACAGGAGATCAGCGCGCGCATCGGCCGCGTCACGGGCCAAGGCATCGCCGCCAATGTCGGCAAGCATTATTCGGCCTGGTTGTTGCGCTTTATCGTCGTGCTGCTGATCGTCGCCAACGTGATCAACCTCGGCGCCGATCTCGGTGCGATGGGAGCGGCGGTCAAACTCGTCGTCGGCGGTCCGGCGCAGGTTTATGTTGTCGTTCTGGCGGTGTTCTGCGCTGCGCTCCAAATTTTTGTGCAGTACCAGCGTTACGCGTCGATCCTCAAGTGGCTGACCTTGGCGCTCTTTGCGTACGTGGCGACGGTGCTGATCGTCGATGTGCAATGGGGTGACGTGGCGTTCAACACCGTCGTCCCGCACATTCAATGGACGACGGACTTTCTGACGAGCGCCGTCGCGGTGCTGGGCACGACGATCAGCCCTTATCTGTTTTTCTGGCAGGCTTCCGAGGAAGCCGAGGACGAGCGGGTCGATCCTGCGGCAGAGCCGCTGCTCGATGCTCCAGAGCAGGCGCGGCGCGAAATCCGGCGCATGCGCATCGATACCTGGTTCGGCATGGGGCTGTCGAACATCATCAGCTTTTGCATCATCGTTACGGCTGCCGCCACACTGCATGCGCACAACGTCACCGACGTTCAGACATCGGAGCAGGCGGCGCAGGCGTTGCGGCCGATCGCCGGGAATTTTGCGTTCTTTGTCTTCGCGCTCGGCATCGTCGGTACGGGGCTCTTGGCGATCCCTGTCCTGGCAGGTTCGGCCGCCTATGCACTGGCAGAGATGCTGGGGTGGCCGGCCGGCCTCAGCGAGCAACCGCGCCAGGCAAAGGCGTTCTACGCGACAATCGCGATCGGCACCCTGCTCGGCGTAGGCTTCAACTTCTTCAGCATCGATCCGGTCAAGGCGCTGTTTTACACCGCCGTTATCAACGGGGTCGTCGCGGTGCCGCTGATGATCGTGATGATGGTGATGACTGTGCAACCTCGGGTCATGGGCGAATTCACGCTGCCGCGGCCGCTTTGGCTTTTGGGTTGGGTTTCGACCGGCGCGATGGCGCTTTGCGTCGTCGCGATGTTCGCCACCTGGGGCGGCTGACCTATTTGGCGAGCGCCGGCGACGTCGCCTGGTCCCCCGGCTTGATGCCGAGCCGGGCCGCGGTCCCCCCGTTCAGCTCGACGACGTAGCGCGCCGGACCTTTCGCGGCGATCACATCGGTGGACATCGGCACCGCGCGCTCGTGGATGTCAAAGACGCGGCCGCGCTCATCGAGAAACAGCATGTCGAGCGGGATCAGCGTGTTCTTCATCCACATCGTGACATTGGTCGGCCGCGTGAAGTCGAACAGCATCCCCGCGTCAGGCGCGAGGGTGCGGCGGAACATCAAGCCCTGCTCCATCTGCGCCGCGGTGAGCGCCAGTTCGATGCGGAATTTCTGCGGCCCGCCTGCGGTCTGGACGGTCAGCTCGGAAGTTTGAAACGCCTCCAGTGCCAAAGCCGGAAGTGCCGCCAGCGTCAGAGCCAGGGCGAGAAGAAGGCGGCGCAGCATGCGGCTGCTCTAGGCCACGGCCGGCGAGCCGTCAATGTTATGCTGCGGCGGCACAACGCCGCTGAGGCCCACGATGCAGACCAACCGCCCGCCGCCGCATCCCGCCACACTTGCCGCGCAAGGCCTCGGCTGGACCGATGCCGCGACCGGCGCCGTGGTGCTGCCGCTACAGCCGGCGACGACCTATATCCGCGACCCGGACAACCAGTATCGCCGCGGCCGCAACTACGCGCGCGCCGACAATCCTGGCTACGACCAGCCCGAGGCGGTGCTGACCGCGCTCGAAGCCGGCGCGGCGTCGCTGGTGACGGCCTCGGGAATGGCCGCGGCGACGACGGTGTTTCGCGCGTTGCCGCTTGGCGCGCGCATTGTCGCGCCGAGCGTGATGTACCACAGCCTTCGCAAGTGGATCGCCGCCTACGCCGCGGATGGTCACATCGCCGCCGATTTTGT
>JAFAWI010000036.1 GCA_019241915.1 Alphaproteobacteria bacterium | reverse complement strand
CGGCGCGCCGAGCGAGCGCAGCGTCGCGATCGTCGCGGTCTTGCCGGCGACCAAATACGCGACCGCGCTGCCGATGCCGATGCCACCGACCAGCAGCGCCGTGACGCCAACCAAACCGAGAAAAAGCGCAATCCGGTCAACGAATTGGCGCAGCAGCGGGCTCGCATCGCGGGCGGTTCGCAATTCCCACCCGGCATCGGGGAAGCGGTCGCGCGCGTCGCGTACCCAGGCGGCCGGATCGCGGCCCGCGAGCAGCTTGAGCCGATAGTCGTAATTCACCAGCGTGCCGGGCTGGAGCAGTCCCGTTGCCGGCAGCGCCGCGGCGGCGACGACCACCTCCGGGCCAAAAGCGAGCCCGCTCAAGGCCGCGTCGGGCAAACGCCGGGCGACTGCGCGCAGCTCGACGACCGCGCCGCCGATCTTGAACCGGCCGCCCGGCCCGAGGCCGAGCCGCTCGGCAACGGCCCGATCGACGATCGCACCAAAGACGCCGTCGCGCGCGGCGAGCGCTGCGGCGAGGTCTTGCGGCGGGTCCATCGCAACCGCGCCATAGAGCGGATAGGCGGCGTCGACCGCCTTCAGTTCGATCAGCGTGCGCCTGGTCCCGTCGGTCGAAACCGCCATCGCCCGCAGCAGCGCGATCTCGGAGACCGCGCCGCTGGCGTCGAGAAAGCGCCGCTCGGCCATGTCGGCCTCGCGGTGCACCAGCCGGGCCGCGGCATCGCCGCCGAACAGCACGCGCGAATCGTCGCGGATCGCACTGCTGACCGCGGCGCCGAGCGAGCCGATCCCGGCAATCGCACCGACCCCCAGCACCAGGCAGGCGAGAAAGATGCGAAAACCGCGTACGCCACCGCGCAGCTCGCGCGCCGCCAAAGTCAGGGCATATCGAAACGCAACCACGACCGCCGCTCACCCGACCATTGCTGCCCAACCGGCCCCTCCCTCTCCCCGCGCTCGCGAGGCGAGAGGCTGAATCCACCGCGCTTGCTCGCCCGGTTTACGGGGAGAGGGTTGGGGCGAGGGGCGGATGGCGATCACAGCACGCGGCGCAGCGGGGCGGCGCGGCGGTCCTCGACGATGCGGCCGTCGGCCATGTGGAGCTGCCGCTCGCAGCGTCCGGCAAGGTGCGGGTCGTGCGTGATGAGCAGGAGGCTCGACCCCTGCCGCGCGTGCTCCGCGAACAGGCAGTCGATAACCAGGTCGCCGGTGACGCCATCGAGATTGCCGGTCGGTTCGTCGGCGAGCAGCAGTCGCGGCCCGGCAACAAAGGCGCGGGCGATGGCGACGCGCTGCTGCTCGCCACCCGACAGCTGCGGCGGATAATGCGACACCCGCTGCTCCAACCCGACCCGGCCGAGCGCCGCCGCGGCAGCCACAAACGCATCGGGCGCGCCTGCCAATTCAAGCGGGATGGCAACGTTTTCCACCGCGGTCATCGTCGGGATCAGGTGGAACGACTGGAACACGATGCCGACATGCCGGCGGCGCAGCCGGGCGAGACCGTCTTCATCGAGCGCATTCAGCTCCTGTCCGGCGACCGTCACGCGGCCTGAACTGGGCCGCTCGAGGCCGCCGGCGACCATCATCAGCGTCGATTTGCCCGACCCCGAGGGGCCGAGCAGCGCCACCGTTTCCCCCTCGTCGATCGTCAGCGAAACCCCGCGCAGGATGTTGACGGGCCCCGCCGCGCTCCCCAGTGTTAGATGGACATCCTCAATGACGACGAGCGGGCTGCCGGGATGCGGCGAGGTGGTCATGTCTCTTCACACCGGCTGAGCGCGCTAAAGCTCCGTCGATATGGCGCCGCGCTGGCACTTTTCAACGCGATGGCGTTTGCGATGGCGATGCCCGCTTCGGCAAAGACGCCGCATATCCTCGCGCTCGGTGATAGCCTGACCTCCGGCTACGGCCTGCCCGCGAGCGAAGCCTTCCCGGCCCGGCTTCAGGCGAAGTTGCAGCAGGATGGCATCAACGTCGCGGTCGCCAATGCGGGGGTCGCCGGCGATACCACCACCGACGGGCTGGCGCGGCTCGATTGGGCGCTCGCCGACAAGCCCGATCTGGTAATCCTCGCCCTCGGGGCCAACGATATGTTGCGCGGTATCGACCCCGACACGGTGCGCGCCAACCTCGACCGGATGATCGGCAAGATCGAGGCTGCCGGCGCAAAGGTTTTGCTGCTCGGCATGCAGGCGGCGCCCAACTGGGGCGCCGATTACCAGCACGCGTTCGACGCCATCTATCCCGAGCTGGCGAAGGCGCACAATGTGCCGCTCTACCCTTTCTTTCTCGATGGTGTCGCGATGAACCCGGCCCTCAATCAGCCCGACGGCATGCACCCCAACGAGCGCGGCGTTGCGGTCATGGTCGACCACATCGCACCGCTTGTCGCCAAGATGGTCGGCGGCGCGCCGGGAGGTAAATCGTGAGCGCCGGGTTCAGGGCGGCATTCGCGGCCGGCGACGCGGCGACACTGGGCGCGCGTCTGGTCAACCAGCTGCCGCGCGAGGCCGAGGCGACGCTCGGCATTCTTTATGTCAGCGAGCCGGCCGCCGCCGCACTGCCAAAGCTGGTCGATGAGCTGACCGCCGGCACCGGGATCGCGCATTGGGTCGGCGGGGTCGGGCTCGGCGTCTGCGCCGGCGGCGACGAGGTCTATGACCGGCCGGCGGCGGCGGTGCTGACCGCCGCGGTGCCCGAAGATTCGTTCCGCATCTTCGCCGCGACCGGCGACCCGGCCGCCGACCTGCCGCGGCATCACGGCGCGTGGATCGAAGCGGTGCAACCGGCCCTCGCACTGGTCCA
>JAFAWI010000623.1 GCA_019241915.1 Alphaproteobacteria bacterium | reverse complement strand
GCAAAGTCGAGCGCGATCTCGATACCGTGCTCGGCCGCGGCAGCGACCAGCCGGCGAAAGTCCGCGAGCGTCCCAAGCTCCGGATGGATCGCGTCGTGTCCGCCTTCGACGCTGCCGATCGCATAGGGACTGCCGGGGTCGCCGGGTTGAGCATGCGGCGCGTTATTGCGGCCCTTCCGATTGACCCGGCCGATCGGGTGGATCGGCGGGAAGTACACGACATCGAAGCCCATCGCGCGGATCGCCGGAAGCCGGCCGATCACATCGGCAAACGTGCCATGGCGCTTCGGATCGCCCGATTGCGAGCGCGGGAACAGCTCGTACCAGCTGCCGAAGGCCGCCGCACGCCGCTCGGCCTCGACCGGAAAATCGACCGGATGCTGCCGCGCGTTCGGCCGCACGCGCGCCGCGGCGACCAGTTGTGCCGTGTTGGGGCTCAGCAGCAGCCGGCGGCGCTCGTCGCTCTCGGCTGCTGCGATCTCTTGCGCGAGCCCGGCGAGCGGCGATGCCGCTGCCGGTTCGGCGAGCGCCGCAGTCTCTTCGACCAGTCGCCTGCCTTCCTCCAACTCCAATACGACCGGCAGGCCGGCGGCGAATTTTTTTTCGAGCTCTTCGGCAAAGCTCGCGAACCGGTCCTTCCAAGCCAGCACGGTAAATACGTGCCGCCCGAGCCGCGCGAGCGGAAACCGCCCCGCCCAACGATCGTTTTCGGTCGGCACCATCGGCGCCTCGCGCCACTCGTCCTCATCGGCGCGGCGCCAGAGCAGAACCGCGGAGACCCGGTCGTGCCCGTCGGCGACGACATCGGCAACGACCTCGACCAATTCTCCGACGAGACGCTTGGCGGCGAACCTGCCGTCCTCGACGGAGGGCCCGACATTTTCGATCGCGACGCGCGCCACCGCCGACCCTTCCAATGGACCGACCGGATGGCGCGCGACCGGCACGGCGGCTGCCGCCCGGTAGACGCGCAGCTCGGCCGCGTGGAGGACGACGGCGCTATCGGGGCCGAGCAAACCCTCGCCGGTCGGCTCGTGCAGCATGCCGATCCCGGCCGCCGCGAGCAGC
This sequence comes from Alphaproteobacteria bacterium, assembly GCA_019241915.1. Classification (GTDB taxonomy): domain Bacteria; phylum Pseudomonadota; class Alphaproteobacteria; order ATCC43930; family CGMCC-115725; genus DATARH01. Next base: position 2,681 of record JAFAWI010000623.1, on the reverse strand, counting down.
GGCGACAGCGGTACGCCGACCGCGTGGTCGAGACTCTCGTTGACGAGTACCAGGCGGGCGCCCTCCGCCGCGGTCTCCTCCAGCAACAAGGCGGACGCCTGCGTGTCGGGTGCAGACAGCGGACGCACCAAGAGCGGCGCGGCGGCCCGCCCGGCGTTGCGGTTGGCTGCGGCGATCTCGGATGACAAGTCAAACGCCGGCTCCGCCGAGAGCCGTGTGAAATCCTCCGGCCGATCGCGCGCCGGGTCGAGCGCGCGCTGCGCCCCGAATTCGAACCCCATCGGGACCAGCCAACCGGCTCCACAGGTCGTGGCAAAGGCGATGGCGCGGCGCGCGCCGCGCCAGGCGCGGCCCGCCTCGGCGACGTCGTGACCCAATCGACGCTCGAATGGCGCCTCCACCATAATCGCCGGCGGCGCGAGGCGCGCCAGCCGGTTAAACCCATCCGCGACCTCTTCGATGCGGGCACCCCATCCGCCGGGCCAGCAGGTGGTCAAATCGAACCCGCAGGCGACCAGCGCCGCGGCCTCGGCTTCGTCGCCATCCGATAAAGATGCAACGAAAACACTTTCAGGGTGACGACCGCGCACCGCACCAATCAGCACCCGCCACAGCGACGCGGGCATCGCCTGGGGGCGCAGGCAGCGGAACCCAGTGACCCCGGCGTCGGCCCAAGCAGTTAGCTGCGCAGCCCACCAATCGGCAGCGCCGGCACCATCGCCGTCAGGCACCAGCCGCGCCACCCCCGGCCGTTGCGGCGGCTGCCGCGGATCCGGCGGTTCGTCGGAAGAGTCGGCGCGGTACCACGCCGCCAGCCCATTGCCGCCGGTGTGCTCGACGGCAACGCGGTCGAGCACCAGGTCGAGGACGGGCTGCAGGCCGCGCTCCCGGCTGGCCGCGGCCCAATCCGCGAGCGCCTCGATCGCCGCGCGGTTGCCGAGCCGCGGATCGAGGCGATCGTGATCCGCCGTCAAAAACAGGTTTCCGGCGGCGCCGGTGGCGAACGGCGGCGCGATGACAACGGCATCGAAGCCCATCGCCGCGACCCGGTCGAGATGCGGTGGCCAGGCCTCGATCGGCCCGGCAAGCAAAGGATGCAGGTAATAGAAGCGGGTTGCTGGCATTCCTGGGATACCACGGCCGCCCAAAAGCATCGGAGACGAAGCGCCCCCCGTGGTCGCTTCTATTGTAGACAATCCTGATCCGTCTCAAGTTCCGCCATGGTCGGCAGTCGGGGCTTCACTCACGGGCGTGTCGGCCCGGCGGCGCCCGGGGCGGTTCCCGCCCCCGCCGAGGCGCGCCGCCTCACGCCGGGCGTTCGGCCAGCACTGCCTCGATGCCGCGGGACACCGCGAGGAGCCGGCGGTCGCCGCCGTGCTTGCCCACCACCATCAACCCGACCGGTGCGGTGCCGGGCGGGTGGATCGGCAAGGTCGCCGCGCATCGGTCAAGGAAGTTGATCACGGAGGTGTTGCGCAGGATCAGGAAATTGAGGCGGAAGTATTCCTTGTCCTCGGCAAAGGCGGCGATCGGCGGCGCGGTGATCGCGACGGTCGGCATCAGCAGCGCGTCGAACTCGGCTGTACGCGCGGCGACGCGCGCCATCCACGCGGCCCGGCCGGCCATCAACCTGATATAGGCCGCGGCAGGGACATTGCGGCCAAATTCGATCCGCGAGCGCACGCGCGGGTCATATTCGTTGCCGCGTCGCGCCATCAACGCCTCGTGCCAGGCAAACGCTTCAGTATTCGCCAGAAGTCCGCGGTCGCTGAGGGCCGGATACTCGGCGAGTTCGGCGAGCGGCAGGTCGACAAGCCGCGCCCCGGCGCGCGACAGTCGGGAACAGGCGGTGGCGAAGGCATTCGCCACCGCCGGCTCGAGGTCGTCGAGCACAAAGGTCTGCGGTACGCCGAGCCGCAACCCGGCGACCGGCGCCGGCTCGGGGGACGACGGCTCGTCACCGGCCATTACCGCATCGGTGATGGCGCAGCACGCGACGCTGTTGGCGAGCGGGCCGATTGAATCGAGAGTCGCCGACAGCGGGATGGCGCCGTCGCGCGAGATGCGTGTTGCGGTCGGCTTGAACCCCACAACGCCGCACAGCGCGGCCGGAATGCGCACCGACCCGCCGGTGTCGGTGCCGATCGCAACGATCGCCTGGCCGTCGGCGACCGATACCGGCGCACCGGCCGACGAGCCGCCGGGCACGCGTTCGCGGTCAAACGGGTTACCCGGCGTGCCGTAATGCGGGTTGATGCCGACGCCGGAAAAGGCAAACTCGGTCATGTTGGTTTTGCCGACGATGACCGCGCCGGCGGCGCGCAGTCGGGCAACGATCGCGGCGTCGGCGGTCGCCGGAGGGCGGTCGTCGAGCGCGGTCGAACCGGCGAGGGTTACTTCGCCGGCGACATCGAAAAGGTCCTTGATCGACACGGGCAGCCCGGCGAGCGGCGAGGCGACGTAGCCGGCATGCCGTAGCCGATCCTGCGCCTCGGCCGCGGCGCGCGCCTCGACGGCGTAGAGCTTGGTAAAAGTCCGCGCGCCCTCGCCCGCGGGATCGGCAATCCGCGCCAGCGCTTCCTCGACCAGTGCGCGACAGCTGGTGCGCCCCGCGGCCAGGTCGGCGGCAAGGCCAAGCACGGTGGGCCGGGCGGCGAGGGTTGCGGGCATGGCGCTCAGCC
>JAFAWI010000407.1 GCA_019241915.1 Alphaproteobacteria bacterium | reverse complement strand
CTGACGCGCGAAAGCGCCGACCTGCTTTACCACCTGCTGGTCCTGTGGGCGGCGGCCGGCGTGTCGCCCGCCGATGTCGCCGCCGAACTCTCCCGCCGCGAAGGCACGTCGGGCATCGAAGAGAAGCGTAGCCGTAGCTGACGCTACCCGCTCGTCCGCAGTTCAGTGCCGGGTCGGCGGTCGCGCCAGCACCGACAATGCATGTTCGGCGACCTTCTTGGTCAAGGTCGGAAAGGCGAAGTCTTTGAATTGATCGGGCTGCGCCCAAATCGCCCAACACAAATCCGGCGGCACCGCCATGCTGCCGGCCCAAATGGCCAGTTCCAGCGGAAAGTGGGTAAAGCCGTGCCGCACGGTGCCGGCGAGGTGCGTCCAATCGGTGGCGGCCGGCGCATGGCCGAGCGCTTCGTCTTCGCTCCATTCGGCTTCGCGCCAGGGGGTCGAGGGAAGCTCGATCATGCCGCCGAGAAGCCCGCTCTCCGGCCGGCGGCGCAGCAGTACCGCGCCGTCGTCGCGACTTAGCCAGAACACGATGCCGCGGCGCAGCGGACGCTCGGGCTTCTCGGCGGCGGCGGGCAGCTCCTCGGCAACCCCCGCGGCCCGGGCCGCGCAGGCATCCCGCCACGGGCACAGCGCGCAGCGCGGCCGGCGCGGCGTGCAGATCGTCGCTCCGAGATCCATCAGCGCCTGGGCGAAATCGCCGGGGCGCGCGGCCGGGACCAACTCGCGGGTCAGCGCGCGCAGCCGCAGCTTCGCGGCGGGCAGCGATTCGCGCACCGCGAACACGCGCGCCATCACCCGCTCGACATTGCCGTCGACCGCAGCCTCGGCACGGTCGAAGGCGATCGCCGCGATCGCCGCCGCGGTGTAATCGCCGATGCCCGGCAGCGCGCGCAGCGCTACAGCGCTGTCGGGAAACCGCCCATTATGGCGCTCGACGACGGCGCGGGCGCAGGCGTGCAGGTTGCGCGCACGGGCGTAGTAGCCAAGGCCCTGCCACTGGTGCAGCACCGCGTCGAGTGTGGCTGCGGCGAGCGCCGAAACATCGGGCCAGCGCGCCACGAATCGGTCAAAATAGGGGGCGACGGTGACCACCGTCGTCTGTTGCAGCATGATCTCGCTGAGCCAGACCCGGTACGGGTCGGGCCGGGCGCCGGGCGCCGCGCGCCACGGCAGCTCGCGGCGGTGGCGGTCGTACCAGGCGAGCAATGCACGAGGGTCGGGCGCGAATGACGGCATGGCCGAGGCAAATCTAACCCGCGGCGATGCGGCAGGCGAGGGCGAGCGCCGCCCCGGCTTTCGCGCCGCGGGCGCGGTGTCGGCGCGTCTTGTCGGCCCGGTCGTCGCGCGCCACGGCGGCGGTTTGACAGGCCGGCTGAAGGCAGAGTGGGCGGCGATCGTCGGACCCGAGCTGGCGGCCGCGACCTGGCCGGATTCGCTGCATCGCGGCGGCACATTGCGGCTGCGGGTGGCGCCGGCCAAAGCGCTCGAAGTGCAGCATCGCGCACCGCTTGTTGTCGAACGGGTCAACCTGTTCTTCGGCCGCGAAGCGGTCACGCGAGTGGCGCTGGTTCAGGCGGCGCTGCCGCTGTCGCCGCCGCGCATGCGCCGCGCCGCGCCGGTGCTGAACCCGGCTGCTGCGGCGGCACTCGGCCGCCAGCTCGATGCAGTGCGCAGCGAGGCGCTGCGCGAGGCGCTGGCCCGGCTCGGCCGGTACGTGCTCGCTGACGTCGACGGGTGATTGCGGCGCGAGAAAGAAACCACTAACATCAACATCTAGTATGAAGGGCTTCCCCCATGCGTGAAATCTGGTTGGCGGCACTTGTCTCGGTCTCGCTTACCGGCGCCCCGGCCCTGGCCCAGGCGCCGGTCGCGCCGGCGCCTGGCCCCGGTGCCGGCAAGCTGCTGACCCTGACCCCGGACGACCGAATCCTCGGCAACAAGGACGCGCCCGTTACCATCGTCGAATACGCCTCGCTCACCTGTCCGCACTGCGCGCATTTCTCGACCGCGGTGCTGCCCGAGGTGAAGAAGAAATGGATCGACACCGGCAAGGCCAAGCTGGTGATGCGCGATTATCCGCTCGATGAACCCGCGCTGCGCGCGGCCGAGGTTGCCCGCTGCGCGCCGGCGGACAAGTTCTATCCGATGATCGACACGCTGTTCGCCGATCAGCAGCAATGGGTGCTGAACAAGGACTACAAGGCGGCGCTGGCGCGGATGGCGCTGCTCGCCGGCATCGGCAAACCGCAATTCGACCAATGCCTCGCCAACAAGGCGGGCGAGGACAAGGTGCTGCAAAGCCGCTTGTCGGCGACCCAGCAGCTCGGGGTGAACTCGACGCCGACCTTTTTTATCAACGGCGCCAAGTTCGAAGGCGAGCCGACCGTCGAGGGCTTCGACGCCGCGCTCGGCCGCGCTGCGGGGTCGTGAACACCGCATGCAGGTAGAGCGCCTCCGCCTCGCCGGCTTCAAATCGTTTGTCGATGCGACCGAGCTGCCGATCGAACCGGGGTTGACCGGCATTGTCGGCCCGAACGGCTGCGGCAAGTCGAACCTTGTCGAGGCGCTGCGCTGGGTGATGGGCGAGGCGTCGGCGCGCCGCCTGCGCGGCGGCGAGATGGACGATGTAATCTTCGCCGGCTCGGCGGCGCGGCCCTCGCGCAACCTCGCCGAAGTGTCGCTGACGCTCGATAATGCCGGCCGCGACGCGCCGCTCGCGTTCAACGAGCGCGATGCGATCGAGATCGTGCGTCGCATCGACCGCGGCTCGGGCTCGTCGTACCGCATCAACGGCCGCGACGCGCGCGCTCGCGACGTGCAGCTGCTATTCGCCGACGCAGCCAGCGGCTCGCTGTCGGCCGGCGTCGTCAGCCAAGGACGGATCGGTGCGTTGATCGCCGCAAAACCGGCGGAGCGGCGGCTGCTCCTCGACGAGGCCGCCGGCACCGCCGGACTGCACGCGCGGCGCCATGAGGCCGAATTGAGGCTCAAGGCTGCCGAGGAGAATTTGCTGCGCGTCGACGATGTCGTTGCGACGTTGACGCAGCAGCTCGACGGGCTGCGGCGGCAGGCGCGGCAGGCGCAGCGTTATCGCCGGCTGTCCGAACAGATACGTCGCGGCGAGGCGCGGCTGCTCGAAGCGCGCTGGCGCGATGCCCTCGCCGCTGCCGAGCGGGTCGCGGCCGAGCTGCGCGCGGCGGAGCGGGAGGTCGCCGCCGCCACCGAACAGGCCGCCAACGCCGAACGGCGGCGCACGGCCGCCGACGACGCGCTGCCGCCGCTGCGGCTCGCCGAGGCGGAGGCCTCGGCGGCGCTGCACCGGCTCAACCATGCGCGCGACGCGCTCGACCAGGAATTGGCGCGGGTCGCTGCAGCGCGCCGCGAGGCGGAAGGCCGCTCCGGCCAGATCGCCGAGGACATTGCGCGCGAGGACGAGCATATCGCCGACGCCGACGGCGCGCTGGCGCGGCTTGCCGACGAAGCGGCGGCGCTGGAGCGCGACGAAGGCAGCGACGGCGCGGCGCGCGAGGCGGCGTCTGCGGCGCTCGAGCGGGCCGCGGCCGAGCTGGCCGCCGCGGAAATCGGCCTGCAGCAGATGACGGAGGCCAGCGTGACCGCCGAGGCGCGGCGCAACGGGCTGGCGCGCCGATGTGCCGAGCTGGCGCCGCGCGCCGACCGGCTGCGCCGCCGGCTCGAAGAGAGCGCGACGCAACGCCAGGCGCTCGAAGGCGCAGCCGTGCCGGCGGCGGCGCTTGCCGCGGCGGCGGCCGAGACCGCTGCCGCTGCTGGCTTGGCCGAAGCGGAAAGAGCCGCGGCGGCCGCGGCGGCCGAGCGGCTGAGCGCGGCGCGCGATGCAGAGGTTCGCGCCGTCGAGACGGCGCGCGACGCCGAGCGGCGGCTCGGCCGGCTGCGCGCGGAAGCCGAGGCGCTGACCAGCGTGCTGGCGCCGGCCCGCACCATGGGGTTTGGCGAGGCGCCGCCGCTGCTGTCGCTGCTCAACGTGCCGCCCGGCTTTGAGGCGGCGGTCGCGGCACTGGTCGGCGAGGAGCTCACCGCGCCGCTGATCGATGCCGACGACGGCGCGACGACCGGTTGGGTCGAGCTGCCGCCGCTCGCCGCCGCAGCGCCGCTGCCGGGCAGCGCAACATCGCTGGCCGAGCGCGTTGCCGCGCCGCCGGCGTTGACGCGACGGCTGACCCAGGCGGGTCTTGTCGCCGATGAGGCCGAGGGTTGGGCGCTGCAGCCGCTTCTTGCGGCTGGGCAGCGGCTCGTGGACCGCGACGGAAGGTTGTGGCGGTGGGACGGTTTCGCGCGGCTGGAAGCCGGGGACGGTGGCGCCGCCGAGCAGCTGCGCCAGCGCAACCGGCTGATCGCGATGGCCGGCGAGATCGATGCCGCGGAGCGCGCGGCGCAGGCGCACGAGGCTGAGGCGGCAGCGGCGCGGGATGCAGCAGCGGCGGCGCTCGCGGCGGAGCGCGAGGCGACGGCGGCATTGCGTCGCGCGGAGGAGAACCTGGCACGGCGGCGCGAGGCGGAAAACGATCTCTCGCGCCGCGCGCTCGCCGCGGAGACGCGGCTGGCGGCGCTGATCGAAGCTGGCGACAAGCTCGTCGCCGAGCTGACTGAAGCCGAGGCGCAGTTGGCCGAAGCCGAGCGCAGTCTCAGCCTTGCGCCCGATCCGGCGCTGGCGCGGGCCGGGCTTGATGGCGCGCGCGCCCAGGCGGCGGCGGCACGGCGGCACGAGAGCGACGCGCATGCGGCGCTGGCGCGGCTCGCGCAGGAGAGCGAATCGCGGCGCCGGCGCATCGCGGCGATCGGCGCCGAGGCGCAGTCGTGGCGGCAGCGCCGCGAGCGGGCGCTGGCGCAGCGCGGCGTGCTGGCCGAGCGGCAGACGGCGCTCGCCGCCGAGGCCGCGGCGATGGCGGCGCGGCCGGCGGCGATCGCCAGGGACATCGAGGCGTTGCGTGGCCAGGTCGAGCGCGCCGGCACCGGGCATCGCGCCGCCGGCGACGCGCTGGCGGCCGGCGAGACCGCGCTGCGCGCGGCGACCGAGGCGGCGCGGCTGGCCGAGCAGGCGCTCGCCGCGGCGCGCGAGGAGCGGGCGCGCGGCGAGGTGAGGCGCGACGCGGCGGCCGAGGCGCTGACCCGGCTGCGCGCCGACATCGCGGATCGCCTGCAGACCGCGCCCGAGGCCCTCGCCGCTCTTGGCGCGGAAGGCGACGAGGCGGCGGCCGACCCGGCACAGCTCGAGGCGCGGCTCGACCGGCTGGTGCGCGAGCGCGAGGCGATCGGCCCGGTCAACCTCGTCGCCGAGCGCGAGGCCGAGGAGGTCGAGGCGCGGGTCGGCTCGCTGCAGCACGAGCGCAGCGAGCTGACGGAGGCGATCGCACGGCTGCGCCGCGGCATCGCCGCGCTCGACCACGAAGGCCGCACAAGGCTGCAGGGCGCGTTCGACACGCTGAACACGCATTTCGCGACACTGTTCCAGCGCCTGTTCGGCGGCGGCCGCGCCCATCTCGAGCTGACCGACGCCGAAGACCCTCTCGAAGCGGGGCTCGACATCATGGCGAGCCCGCCCGGCAAGCGGCTGCAGGCGCTGTCGCTGCTGTCGGGCGGCGAGCAGGCGCTGACCGCGATCGCGCTGATCTTCGCGGTGTTCATGACCAACCCCGCGCCGATCTGCGTCCTCGACGAGGTCGATGCGCCGCTCGACGACGCCAATGTCGAGCGGTTCTGCCGGCTGATCGCCGAGACCGCGGAGACCACCGGCACCAAGTTTCTGCTGGTCACGCACCACCGCATCACGATGGCGCATATGGACCGGCTGTTCGGCGTGACGATGCCGGAGCGCGGCGTCTCGCAGCTGGTCTCGGTCGACCTCACGCGCGCCGCCGCGCTGCGCGAGCCGCAATACGCGGCCGCGCAGTAAGCGACCGTCACGCGGCTGCTCACCGCCAGCCCCGATGGTGTCGCGAGCGGGGGCCGGGATCGCTGGCGTGCTCGTCGAAGGCCGAAGCGCCGCTGCCGGCAGAGGTGGCTGCGGCAACGGCATCGGCCTCGACGGGCCGCGCGCGATGCCGGACATGGCTGCGAGGGGCGGGCGTATGGCCTTGATAGAATTAGAGGTTTTTCCCGCAGAGCGAGCCCGCATTGCCTTGACACTCCCGCGTCTCGCCACTACTGTGCGGCCCCGCTTCGGCCGGTCGCGGTTGGGGCCGAGGTGCTGTGGCTGGCGCGGATATCGATGAGCGACGACCGCCCGCAAGACGCCCTGGCCCGATTGAGCGAACGGCTGGACAAGGCGCGGGCGCAGGACGGCGCGAGGCCGGCTGCGGGCGGCGGCGACACCGCCGGGCAGCAGCAGGCGTTGGGGATCGGCTTCCGCATCGGCATCGAGTTCGTGGTGGCGATCATCGTCGCCACCGGGCTCGGTTGGGCGTTCGACCGCGTGCTCGGCACCCGGCCGTTCGCGATGATCGTGATGTTCTTTCTGGGGGTTGCCGCCGGCATGCTCAATGTCTACCGCGCGATCACCGGACAAAGCGCGGCAGTCGGTTTCCGCCGGCCGAGCGGGAAATAAACGCGGGCACAGGACGAAACGACGTGGCGCTGGAACTGCACCCTCTCGAACAGTTCAAGGTCGAGCCGCTGATTCCGATCCATATCGGCGGGCTCGACGTGTCGTACACCAACGCCGCGCTGTTCATGACCATCGCGGTGCTGCTGATCACCGCGCTGATGGTGCTGGGTACGCGGCGCGGCGCGCTGGTGCCGAACCGGCTGCAATCGGTCGCCGAGATGAGCTACGAGTTCGTCGCCGACATGGTCGAGACCAATGCCGGTCACGGCGCCGAGCCGTATTTCCCGTTTGTCTTCACGCTGTTCATGTTCGTGCTGTTTGCGAACTTCCTCGGGCTCATCCCCTACACGTTTACCGTGACGAGCCAGATCATCGTCACCTTTGCGCTGGCGGCGGCGGTGTTCATCGGCGTCACGATCATCGGCTTCGTCAAGCACGGCGCGCATTTCGGCCGACTATTCGTGCCCGAGGGGGTGCCGATCGTCCTGTTGCTGCTATTGGTGCCGATCGAGCTGCTGTCGTATTGCATCCGGCCGTTCACGCTGTCGATCCGGCTGTTCGCCAACATGCTCGCCGGTCACACGATGCTGGCGATTTTCGGCGGTTTCGCGGCCAGCGTCGGGCTGCTGGCGATCCTGCCGGTCGCGCTCGACGTCGCGATCCTCGCGCTCGAAGTGTTGGTTGCGGCGCTGCAGGCCTATGTCTTTGCGATCCTGACCTGCCTTTATCTGCGCGACGCGCTGCATCTCCACTAATCGTTTCCGCCATCCGAGAAACCAAGGG
>JAFAWI010000295.1 GCA_019241915.1 Alphaproteobacteria bacterium | reverse complement strand
GCCGACTCGATCCACGCCGGCGCGGTCGCCAGCATCGTCGGCGTGGCGCTGGTCGTGGTCTTCATGTTCCTGTTCTACGGCCTGTTCGGCGTATTCGCCGATGTCGCGCTGTTCTTCAACCTGTGCCTGATGCTGGCGGCGCTGTCGCTGATCGGCGCCACCTTGACCCTGCCGGGGATTGCCGGCATCGCGCTGACCATGGGCATGGCCGTCGATGCGAACGTGCTGATATACGAGCGCATCCGCGAAGAAATGCGCAGCGGCCGCACCATGTTGTCCTCGCTTGAGGCCGGATTTACCCGCGCCTTCGGCACGATCCTCGACAGCCACGTGACAACGCTGGTGGCGGGCATCCTGCTTTATTGGCTGGGCTCGGGCCCGGTGAAGGGTTTTGCGGTGACGCTCAGCATCGGCGTCCTGACCTCGCTGTTCTCGGCGATCCTGGTCACGCGGCTGCAGATCGTCACCTGGCTGCGCCAATGGAAGCCGCGCGAGATTCCGCTGTGAGCGCGCTTGCTTTTCATGTCGGGCTTCACCCCCTCTGCCGCTTGCGGGAGAGGGTGGCGCGCGCCGCGCGACAGGTGAGGGCTTCGGCACACTGCCACTCACCCTCCCATCGCTTCCGCGATGTTTCCCTCCCTCTCCCGCAAGCGGTAGAGGGGAAAGGTAGTCTCTCTTGATCCGGCCGCTGATCGTCATTCGGCGGGTGCCGCAGATCGATTTCATGCGCTGGCACCTGTACGGTTTTGCCTTTTCGATCCTGCTCGGCGTCGTGTCGATCGGGCTGTTCGCCGCGGTCGGCCTCAACCTCGGCATCGACTTCAAGGGCGGCCTGCTGATCGAGGCGCGGGTCAATCCCGGCCCGGCCGATCTTGCGGCAATGCGCAGCAAGATCGACGCGCTGCATTTGGGCGAGGCCTCGCTGCAGGGCTTTGGCGGCCCCAACGATGTGCTGATCCGGCTGCCGCAGCAGCAGGGCGGCGATGCCGCGCAGGAAAAGGCGATCGCCGCGGTCAAGGACGCGCTCGGCCCCGGCATCGACTACCGCCGCCAGGAGGTCGTCGGACCGAGCGTCGGCGCCGAATTGATCCGCGCCGGCGCGCTCGCCACCGTGCTCGCGCTGGTCGCGATCCTCATCTACATCTGGTTCCGCTTTGAGTGGCAGTTCGGCGTCGGCGCGACGATCTCGACCCTGCATGACGTGGTGACCACGATCGGGCTGTTTGCGATCTTCCGCCTCGAGTTCAACCTGACGACGCTGGCGGCGATCCTCACCATCGCCGGCTATTCGATCAACGACACGGTGGTCATCTACGACCGGGTGCGCGAGGCGATGCGCAAGTATCGCACGATGCCGTTTCGCGACCTGATCAACCTCGCGCTCAACGAGACCCTGTCGCGTACGATCCTGACGGTCAGCACGGTGGCGCTGGCGGTGCTGTCGCTCCTGCTGTTTGGCGGCGAGGTGCTCAAAGGGTTCAGCATCGCGATGCTGTGGGGCATCGTGATCGGCACCTATTCGTCGCTCTTTATCGCCGCCCCGATCATCTACTACATCCAGCCGAACCGCCGCGCCATCGCGCGCGACGCCGCGCCCGGCGAGCCCGAGCGCAGCCGGACCTGACGGTATGGCGGCGGCGCCTGCGCCAGCGGGACGCCAGGTGATCGAGCGCTACGGCGCGGCGGGGTTCCGGGTGAGCGGCGCCGTTTTTGCCGGTCCGGTGCTGGTGCTCCCCGATCGCACGATCCTGTGGGAGCACGCCGCTGCGACAATCGAGGCGCTCGCCCCGGCGCTCGCGATCGGCGGGTTCGAGCTGATCCTGCTCGGGTTGGGGCGGCGCGGGGCGCCGGCAGCGCCGGCGCTGCGCGCCGCGCTGCGCCTGCGGGGTGTGGGGGTGGAAGCGATGGATACCGGCGCCGCCTGCCGCACCTACAATCTGCTGGCGGCCGAGGACCGGCTCGTCGCCGCGGCGCTGCTGCCGCTTGTCTGACCCGAATGGCACGCCGCTTGCCGGGTGAGCGCCGACGGAGAGAAAGATGCCTGACGGGTCGCCTGCCGCGCCGCTGTTCGGGATCGGGCACAACCAGGGGCCGCCGCTCGATCCCGGCGCCAGCTGGCGGCGCTATTGCTGGAAAAAGGCGCACGCCAAAGCGTGGCAGACGCCGCCGCGTGAAATCGCGCTGGCGCGGCTGAAGCGCGCGGAGGAGCTCGGGATGACCTACCGCGAGTACACCGCGGTTCTGCTCGACACAGGCAGACGCCTCTAGCTTGCGGCAGCGCTGCGCTCAGTCGCCATTTCGAGGTTCTCGGCGACAAACTCCCAGTTGACCAGGTGCTCGAGGAAGGCCGCGACGAAATCGGGGCGCCGGTTCTGGTAGTCGAGATAGTAGGCGTGCTCCCAGACGTCGCAGGTCAGCAGCGCCGCCTGCCCGCCGGCGACCGGATTGATCGCGTTGGCCGTCTTCAACACCCTGAGCTTGCCGGCATCGAGCACCAGCCACGCCCAGCCGCTGCCGAACTGCGTGGTCGCGGCGTCCTTGAAGGCGGCCGCGAATTCCTTGTAGCCGCCGAGATCGCGATCGATGGCTTTCTTGACAGCACCGGCCGGTTCGCCGCCGCCCTCCACCTTCATGCACCGCCAGAAGAAGGCATGGTTCCACGCCTGCGCCGCGTTGTTGAACAGCGCGGCCTTGGTGTCGTCGTGATGTGTCGCGACAATAATCTCCTCGAGCGACATCGCGCTCTCGGGCGTGCCCTCGACGAGCGCGTTCAGCGCATCGACATAGGCCTTGTGGTGCTTGCCGTGGTGGAAATCGAGCGTGCGGCCCGAAAGATGGGGTTCGAGCGCCTTGCGCGGGTAGGGCAGCGGCGGCAGTTCGAATGCCATGACGGCGTTCCGATCGGATCGAGGGGATGACGAGGATCGCCTTGTGCGAACCCTGCTGCGAAAACGTCGCCGCTGTCGTCCGCGTTCCGGTAGCAGAAATTTGGTCGCAGGCGGGCGCTTTGGCCGCGCAGTAGCGGACGCACCGGTACGCGGCACCGGTTAGGTTTTGGACCGAGCCAGGGGTCTGCGCGACGAAGCCCGAGTTGACCAGGAGAGGAGAGCCGGTGCCAGTCCCCTCTAGCGCGCCATCGCAAGCGGCGAACCGGCGTTCGGGCGGGCTCGGCCCGGTCCCGGCGGTTGCCGAGACCGTGCGGCAACATGACCGCGAGCGCTATCTCACCGTGCTGTTCGCCCCAATGCGGCACCGGAACGCGCTGTTCGCGCTCTATGCCTTCAACTACGAGATCGCGCGCGTACGCGAGAGCGTGCACGAGCCGATGCTCGGCCAAATCCGCCTGCAATGGTGGCGCGAGGCGATCGCCGCCGCATACGGCGATGGCGCGCCGCGGCGCCATCTGGTGGTCGAGCCGCTGACCGCAACGATCCGCGAATACCGCCTCGACCGCACCAGCCTCGACCGCCTGATCGACGCACGCGAACGCGATCTCGACGACGCGCCGCCCCCGGATACGGCTGCGCTCGAAGCCTATGCAGAGGGCAGCGCCGCGGCGCTGATCTACCTCGCCTTGGAGGTTCTCGGAGCGGCAACGCCGCCGGCGCTGGCGGCGGCGCGCCATATCGGCATCGCCTATGCGCTCAGCGGGCTGATCCGGGCGCTGCCGCTGCACGCCGCGGCGGGCCGCTTGTGGATCCCGGCCGATGTGGCCGCCGCGGCGCGGCTCGAACCGCGCGACTACGGCGCCTCCCGCGCCGGCGCGGCGCTGCGGCAGGCCGTTGAAACGCTGGCGCGCGAGGCGCGGCGGCACCTTGCCGCCGCGCGTGCGCAGGGACATGCCGTGCCGGCTGCGGCGCTGCCGGCGCTGCTGTCGGCGGCCGTCGCCGACCGCGCGCTGCGGCGGCTGGAACGGGCCGCGTTCGACCCGTTCCACCCCACCGTCGCGGCGAGCGACCCGCTGCTGAGCTGGCGTCTCGCCTGGGCCGCGCTGACCGGCCGCTTTTGAGCGGCGGCCGGCCCTAGTAGAAGTGCGCCGCGAACACCATGGCGTAGAGCATCGGGATCGACAGCAGCGTGTTGATCCGCGATGCCAGCCCCGCGGTGCGGCGCGCCGCATTGACCTCGTCGGGGGTGGCCTGGGTGACCCCCATCACCTTGTTCTGGTTCGGCATGATGATGAACCACACGTTGAACCACATGATCGTGCCGAGCCACATGCCAAAGCCGATCGCGGTGAATTTGTGGTTGTTGTCGCCGATGCCCAGCTTGATCGCATCGACCAGGTACCCGTTCATGTAGGCGAGAACCAGCCCGAAGCCGAGCGTGAACATCGCGCCCCAGCGGAACCAGAACAGCGCTTCGGGCAGGATGAACCTGACGATCGCCGGCCGAAGCTCGGTCGGTATTTTCGGCATGGTCGGTGTCTGCGTGAAGTTGAAGTACCAGAGGTGACCGATCCACATAATCCCGCTGATGATGTGACCCCAGCGGACGAACTGGACCCACCAATCGTAGGCTACGAGTTCCATGTCGGTTTCCCCCTGTGCGGCTAGTGGATCGCGTGGATCAGCAAAACCTCGATCACGGTCAGCACGAAGCCGGCAATGATCGTTGCTGGCAGCGAGTTGAGAAGCTTTTCCATCCCGCTCTCCCTTCCCTGGGTCTTTTGTGCCGCAACGGCCCGCGAATCATAGACGAGGAGAACTCGGCCCGGCAAATGCGCCTTTGCGTTTAGCGTATGCAATGTCCGACGGGCTGCGGCCGCCAATCCTGCCGTCCGGCCGCCATACGCCCGCAGGCTGTGCTAGACTGAGCCATGACGCGGCTGACTTTGCGCATCGATTTCGGCGGCGAGCGGCAGCTGGGCCCCGGCAAGATCAAGCTCTTGGAGCTGATCGATGCGTGCGGCTCGATCTCGGCGGCGGGGCGCGAGATGGGGATGTCGTACCGGCGGGCCTGGCTGCTGGTCGACGACCTCAACCATTGTTTTCGCGAGCCGCTGGTGGCCGCCCAGGTCGGCGGGGTCAGAGGCGGCGGCGCCTCGCTGACCGGTTTTGGCCATGCCGTGGTCGAGCATTACCGGGCGATCGAAAGGGCGGCGACAAGCGCCGGCGCGACGCATGTCGGCGCGCTGACCGCCTCGCTGGCCGAGCCGCGTTAGCCTTCGGCGATCTCGGCGTCGGCGCTGGCGCTGGCGCTGCCATCCGGCACGCCGGCAAAGGCGTGCCGGTCGAAGGCGATGCTCTTGATCACCGCATAGACCGATTTCCCCGGAACCAGGCCCAGCGTCTCGACCGAACGCCGCGTTAGCCGGGCGACCAGCGCCTCGCCGGCGCAGTCGAGCCGCAGCTGCATGATCGGCCCGTCGCCGCCGGCGATTTCGGCAATCGTGCCGGGCAGCACATTGAGCGCGCTGAGCTGCTCCGGCGGCGCCAGCGCGATCATCACGTCGCGCGCCCGAATCCTGACACGCAGCGCCGTGCCGGCCGGCAGGTCGACCCGCGGCACGCGCAGTTCGCCGGCAGCTGCCCGCAGCACCGACAGTCCGAACGCCGGATCGTGCGCGGCGACGCGGGTCGAGAGGATCGCGCCCGCTTCGCTCCGCCCGGTCAGCGGGAACAGGTCAAGCCGCGCCATGATCTCGGCGGTGGGGCCGGTCGCGGCAACCCGGCCTTCCGAGAGCACGACCAGCGTTGTCGCCAGCCGCGCCACCTCGGCGACCGAATGGCTGACATAGACGATGGGCACACCCATCTCGTCGCGCAGCCGCTCGATGTAGGGCAGGATTTCGGCCCGGCGCCGCTCGTCGAGCGCCGCCAGCGGTTCGTCCATCACCAAGAGGCGCGGGGCCGCCAGCAAAGCACGGCCGATCGCCACCCTCTGTTTCTCGCCGCCCGACAGATTGGCCGGACGCCGGCTAAGCAGATGTCCGATGCCGAGCAGCGCGACGATCTGGCCGAAATCGGCGGCTGCCGGCTGTGGCGCGAACCAGCGCCCGTAGAGGAGGTTCTGGCGCGCGCTGAGATGCGGAAACAGCCGGTCTTCCTGAAAGACGTAACCGATCCGCCGGCGGTGCGACGCGACGAATACACCGGCCGCAGTGTCGGTCAGCACCGCGCCGTCGATGTCGATGCGGCCGCGCTCGGGCCGGTAAAGCCCGGCAATCGCATTGATCAGCGAGGTTTTGCCCGCGCCCGAGCGCCCGAACAATGCGGTCAGCCCGCCTTCGCTCTCAAAAGCGGCATCGAGGACAAAGTCGCCGAGGCGATGCTCCACCGAGACGCGCAGCACCGACATCAAAGGCCCGCAGCGCGGCGGCTGGAGTGCCGGACGACTGCTTCGGACGCCAGCAGCGCCGCGACAGAAATCGCAATCGATATCAGCGTCAGCCGGAACGCGCCGGCTTCGCCGCTGGGGACTTGGAGCAACGTGTAGATCGCGGTCGGCAGCGTCTGCGTCTCGCCCGGGATGTTGGAGACGAAGGTGATCGTTGCGCCAAACTCGCCGAGCGCGCGTGCGAACGACAGGATCATCCCGGCGAGGACGCCGGGCAGGATCAACGGCAAGGTCACGGTCAGCCAGACCCAGGCGCGGTTGGCGCCAAGCGTCGCCGCGGCGGCTTCGAGGCGGCGGTCCACCGCGTCGATCGACAGCCGCATCGAGCGCACCATCAACGGAAAACCCATCACCGCGCACGCCAGCGCCGCGCCGGTCCAGCGAAAGGCGAAGACGATGCCGCAGCAATCTGCCAGAAACGCGCCGAGCGGACCGCGCCGTCCAAACAGCAGCAACAGGATGTACCCGGTCACCACCGGCGGCATCACCAGCGGCAGGTGAACGACCGCGTTGAGCAGCGACAGGCCCCAGAACCGGGCGCGCGACAGCAGCATCGCCACCGCCAACGCCACCGGCAGGCTGCCCAGCATCGCCCAGAAGCCGACCCGCAACGACAATTTGATCGCGGTCAGCTCTTCGGGCGAAAAGCCGAGCATTACGATCGCGGTGCGCCCGCGCCCATGACGGAGAAGCCAAAACGGTCGAACTGCTTCTGCGCGTCGGCGCTGCCGAGATAGGTCGAGAACGCCTTGGCCTCGGGGTTCTTCGACGCGGCGGTGACGCCGATCGGATAGATGATCGGCGGGTGGGAGTCGGCAGGAAATGTGCCGACGATCCTGACCTTGGGATCGACTGCGGCGTCGGTCTTGTAGACGATCCCCAGCGGCGCTTCGCCGCGCGCCACGAGCAGCAGGCAGGCGCGCACATTTTCTGCCGCCGCCACCGAGCCGGAGACGGCATCCCACGTGCCGAGCTTGGTCAGCGCCGCCTTGCCGTACTTGCCGGCCGGCACGGCGTTCGGGTCGGCCATTGCCAACTTGCCGCCGCCCAGCAGCTTGTCGAGCGGGAAGCCGGGCTTGACGTCGACCTTGTCCACCTTGCTGTCGACCGGGGCAATCAGCACCAGGCTGTTGCCGAGCAGGTTGCGCCGCGTGCCGTCGGCGATCAGCTTCTTCTGGTCGAGATAATCCATCCAGTCGAGATCGGCGGAGATGAACACGTCGGCCGGCGCACCGCTTTCGATCTGTTTGGCGAGCGCCGAACTCGCGGCGTAGGAGATCGTCGCATGCTTGCCGGTGGCCTTCTGCCAGTCGGCGGCGATCGCATCGAGCGCGTCCTTGAGGCTGGCGGCGGCGAACACGACGACATCGTCGGCCGCCGCCGGTCGCGGCGCGCAGAAGGCGGCGGCAAAAGCCGCGACCGCGGCCAGCAAGATGCGGCGAAGCATGGGGTTCTCCCGGCTTACTCGACTTCGATGGTGAGGACGTTGCGCACGTTGCGCGCACCGTGCTTGTCGCCCGGCAGGACCAGGCGAAGCCCGTCCGCGCCCGGCGCATCGTCGCCGCGGCGGTACGCCAGCAGCGCCGGCTTGCCGCCCAAATCGGGCGCGATCTCGCCGGTTGACAGGATGACGTAGTAGCCGTCCTGCGCGGTGACCCTGATCGTGTGATGCAGCGCCGCGGATTTGTCGGTGTCGGCAAGCCCGCCGGCCTCCGCGAGCAGCGTCCACACCAACACGCCGGTGTACTTTCCGGTTTGCGGCCCGTGGTCGGTCTGAAACGACACCTGCTCTTCGTCCGCCGGCAGCGCCTGCAGCCGCGCAAGGTCGAATTGCAGGGGCTGCTTCACCTTTCCGGTCAGCGCCACCACCGGTCGGGCCGGATCGCCGGCTTGCGCCGCTGCGAAGAGCGGCAGAAGCAGCAGAGCGCCGAGCGCCGCGACAAAGCGCCGCCTCATTCGGCCGCCACCATGACGTCGGACGCCTTGATCGCCGCCACCGCCTTGTCGCCGGCCTTGAGGCC
>JAFAWI010000272.1 GCA_019241915.1 Alphaproteobacteria bacterium | reverse complement strand
TTTCACCGCCTCGGTCCACACGGCGCCGTGGTAAGCCGGATCCGGCTGGTTTAAGAGCGGGAAGCGGTCGGCGTGCTTCTCCCAGTCGAAATTGCCGCCGTCGACGATGATGCCGCCGATCGAGGTGCCGTGGCCGCCGATGTACTTTGTCGTCGAGTGCATGACCACCGCAGCGCCGTGGTCGAGCGGGCGGCAGATCACCGGCGCCGAGGTGTTGTCCATGATCAGCGGCACGCCCAGTTCGCGGCCGATCTTCGCGACCTCGCCGATCGGAAAGACTTCGAGCTTTGGGTTGGGCAGGGTCTCGGCGTAGTAGCAGCGGGTCTTGGCGTCGGTCGCGCGGCGGAAGTTCTCGGGGTCGCTCGGATCGACAAAGCGCACCTCGATCCCCATCGTGCGCTGCATCGTGTGCAGGAACAGGTTCCAGGTGCCGCCGTAGAGGTCGGTCGAGCTGACAAAATTGTCGCCGGCCTGGGCGATGTTGTTGACCGCAAACAGCGAGGCGGCCTGGCCCGACGACACGGCCAGCGCGGCGACGCCGCCTTCGAGCTGCGCGACGCGCTGTTCGAGCACGTCGCTGGTCGGGCTCATGATGCGGGTATAGATGTTGCCGAGCTCCTTGAGCCCGAACAGGTTCGAGGCGTGCTCGGTGTCGCGGAACTGGTAGCTCGTCGTCTGATAGATCGGCACCGCAACCGAGTTGGTCGCGGGGTCGCTGCGGTATCCCGCATGCAGCACGATGGTTTCCGGGTGCTTGCTTTCGGTCGGCATCGGGAGTGCTCCGTTGGCGGGGCAGGGGGCCGCACTGTGCCATGCGGCGTTTGCCGGTGTAAGGGCGATGTGGAGGGCCGATGCAGCCGCTCAGGATATGGATCGCCGCAGCCGGCGCGGCGCTGCTGCTGGCGGTCGTTATCGCCGTGGCGATCGGCAACTGGGGTGCGGTCGGCGGTTCGGGGATCACCCTCAACGGGTGGATCGCGCTGATCCTGGGGGTTCTGCTGACGACCGCTGTCGGGGTCGGGCTGATGGCGCTCGTCTTTATCAGCAGCCGGCGCGGCTTTGACGAGCCGCCGGGCAAAGACCGTTAAGCCGTTGCGGCCGCGGGAATGCGGCTTGCCGCTCCACCGTTTCGATGATAGGTGGCGCGCCTTCAACGAGGGGACAGCACTTTTGAAAAAACCCAAGCTTCAGGGCGACGGCCCGCGCTATGGCCGCGGCACCGGCGTTCCGAACCCGATTGACGTGCATGTCGGCAAACGCATCCGCATGCGCCGGCTGCTGCTCGGCATGAACCAGGAGGCGCTGGCGAACGCGCTCGGCCTGACGTTTCAGCAGGTGCAGAAATACGAGGGCGGCGCCAACCGCGTCAGCGCGTCGCGGCTGTCCGAGATGGGCAAAATCCTCGACGTGCCGGTCTCGTTTTTTTATGCCGACCTGCCGGGGGACGGCAAGCAGAGCCGCGAGGAGCAAGAGGCGCGCGAGCGCATGGAGCGACCGGAGACGATCGAGCTGGTCCGCTTGTATTACGCGATACCCGAGCCGCAGCTCCGCCAGAAGTTTCTCGAAATGGTCAAGGCCGCGGCCGAGGCCGAGGCCGGCAAACCGCGCGGCTAGCGCCGCCGCGGCTCAGCCGCGCCCATGATACTCGCGGTACCAGGCGACAAAGCGCGGGATGCCCTCGCCGATCGGGGTTTTCGGCTCGAAGCCGAAATCGCGGCGTGCCGCCTCGATGTCGGCATAGGTCGAGACGACGTCGCCGACCTGCATCGGCATCATCTCCTTGACGGCGGTGCGTCCGAGCGCGCGCTCCAAGGTCGCGATGAAGTCGAGCAGCGTCTCCGGCCGGTTGTTCCCGAGATTGTAGATGCGATGGTCGCCCGGCGCCGCGGACGGCTCGCCGACCGCCGCCACAAGGCCGGCGACCGTGTCGTCGATATAGGTAAAGTCGCGGCTCATCTCGCCATTGTTAAAGACCTTGATCGGCCGGCCGGCGAGGATCGCGTCGGTGAACAGATAAAGCGCCATGTCGGGCCGGCCCCACGGCCCGTAGACCGTGAAGAACCGCATGCCGATACAGGACAGGCCGTAGGACCGGCAGTAGCTTTCGGTGATCAGCTCGCCGGCCCGCTTGGTCGCGGCGTAAAGCGACACCGGCCGGTCGGCGCGGTCGTCGACGCTGTAGGGCTGCTTGGTATTGGCGCCGTAAACCGACGACGAGCTAGCGTAGATGAACTTCTTGAGTTTCCCCAGCTTGCGCGCCGCTTCCAGCAGCACCACCTGGCCGCGGACGTTCGACTCGACATAGACGAGCGGGTTCGACAGCGAATAGCGGACCCCCGCCTGCGCCGCGAGGTGGACGATCCGGTCGATCTCCGGGTGGCGCGCGACGAGCCCGAGGATGCCGTCGTCATCGGCGACATCGAGCCGGTGAAAGGCGAAGCCCGGCTGCGTCTGGAGCCGGGCGAGGCGAGCCCGCTTCAGCGCCGGGTCGTAGTAATCGTTGACGTTGTCGATGCCGATCACCCGCTCGCCGGCGGCGAGCAGCCGCGCGGCCAGGTGATAGCCGATAAACCCGGCACTGCCCGTGATCAGCACGCTCATCGATCGATAACCGTCGCTTCCGCCGGCGCGCAAAGCGAGGGCCGTAACATATCGGCCGCTGAATTGCCACGCCGAGCGGCGCTTGCAGCAGGCCGTCGGATCGCCTAGACGGGAGCGATGGCGCCCGGGCGACCGACATGTGCGGGATAGGCGGCGTTTTGCTGTCGCAGCCGGGGCTGCCGCGCGCCGCGCTCGAGGCGCGCCTATGGGCGATGACCCGCGCGGTGCACCATCGCGGGCCCGACGACCAGGAGGTGTGGACCGACGGTCTCGCCGGGCTGGTTCAGGCGCGGCTTGCGGTAATCGACCTGTCGGCCGCGGCCAACCAGCCGATCGCCAGCGAGGACGGGTCGGTGTGGCTGACCTTCAACGGCGAGATCTACAATTTCGCCGAGATCAGAACCGACCTCGAAAGGCTCGGCTACGCATTCCGCAGCCGCGGCGACGCCGAGGTCATCGCCAATGGCTGGCATGCCTGGGGGCCGCGCGTTTTGCCGCGAATGCGCGGCATGTTCGCGCTGGCGCTGTGGGACAGCCGCTCGCGCCAGCTCGTATTGGCGCGCGACCGGCTCGGCAAGAAGCCGCTCTACTACGCACCGACCCCACAGGGTCTGCTGTTCGGCTCGGAGATCAAGGCGATCCTCACCTGGCCCGACCTGCCGCGCACCGCAAACCTGAAGGCGATCGACCAGTATCTCAGCCTGCAATATGTGCCGGCGCCGGAAACCGCGTTTGCCGGCGTCTACCGCGTGCCGGCCGCGCATTACCTCATCGTGTCGCCCGACCCGACGGGCGCCTGGAAGAACCTCGCGCCGGATTGCTATTGGCGCCTGCCTGAACCAAGAAGCGCGACCAAGCCCCGGCCGGCGGCCGCGCTCGAGCGCGAGCTGGTGGCGCATCTCGAAGAGGCGGTGCGGCTGCGGCTGATTGCCGACGTGCCGCTCGGCGCCTTTCTGTCCGGCGGCGTCGATTCCGCAAGCGTGGTCGCGACAATGGCGCGGGTCGGCGGCGGCCGGGTCAAGACATTCACGATCGGTTTTGGCGACGCGCGCTATGACGAGACGCGCTACGCCCGGATGGTTGCCGAGCGCTACGGCACCGAGCACGAGGAATACGTCGTCGAACCGGATGCGGCGGCGGTGCTGCCGCGGCTGGTGTGGCATTACGGCGAGCCGTTCGCCGATCCCTCGGCGATCCCGACCTACTACGTCTCGGAGATGGCGCGCCGCAAGGTCACCGTCGCGCTTAACGGCGACGGCGGCGACGAGGCGTTTCTCGGCTATTCGCGATACCGCGCGATGCGCCACCTGGCGACGCTCGACCGTCTGCCGCAATGGAGCCGCCTCGCGCTGGCGCGGCTCCTGTCATATGCACCCGGCGGGCTGCAGCGCGAGCTGCGCCTGCCGCAAATCCGCGACATCCTCGAAGCCTCGGCGAGCCGCGCCGAGCAGCGCTATGCCGGCACGATCGTATTCTTCGCCGACCGCGACAAGGAGGCGGGCTACGGCGAGGCGATGCGCGGCCAACTCGGCCATTCTGCGCTCGACCTGCTGGGGCCGTACTTTACCGCGGCGGACGGTCTGGTCGCGGGCGCCAACTGGGCCGACCTGCATACCTATCTGCCCGACGATCTGATGGTGAAGGTCGATGTGGCGAGCATGGCGCACGGGCTGGAGACGCGCTCGCCGCTGCTCGACCATGTGCTGCTGGAATGGGCTGCCGCCATCCCCGCCGAGACCCGGATGGCCGGCGGGCAGACCAAGGCGCTGTTCAAGCGCGCGATGGAACCGTATCTGCCGCGGGCGGTGATCTATCGCAAGAAAATGGGGTTCGGCTGCCCGATCGACGAATGGCTGCGCGCCGAACTGAAGCCGCTCGCCTACGACACGCTGCTGTCGCAGGCGGCGCGCGAACGTGGCGTGATGCGGCCCGATTACGTGCGGCAGCTGCTCGACGAGCATTGCAGCGGCGCCCGCAACCATCACACGCGGCTGTGGGCGCTGCTGATGCTCGAATTGTGGTTCCGGATGTGGATCGACGGGCCGGCGGCGGACGCGGTGCTGCGGCCAGCGGCCTGAGCGTGCCGGTCGCCGTTATTCGGCCGCCAGGACGCGCGCGAGCTGGCTCAGCGCCTCCTGGTGGCGCTCGTTCGGGATCTGCGCGAAGTTGCGCGCCAGTTCGAGGCACATCCGTTCGCGCGGGCTGATGGCACGTGCCCCCTCGCCGTCGAGCCCTTCGAAGAAATAGCCGATCGGCACGCTGAGCACGTGCGCGATCTCGAACAGGCGGCCGGCCGATATGCGGTTGATGCCGCGCTCGTATTTATGCGCCTGCTGATAGGTGACGCCGATCATCTGCGCGAGTTGCTGCTGCGAAAGCCCGAGCATCACCCGCCGCTCGCGGATACGGGCGCCGACATGCCGGTCAGCGGCGCTGGCCCGGGCGCTGGTGCGCGGC
>JAFAWI010000481.1 GCA_019241915.1 Alphaproteobacteria bacterium | reverse complement strand
CCAAAGTGCGTGCGCCCTTTGACGCCCAAGCGTTGCGGCGTCGCGTGACCGGGCAATGATCGGATCGCACCGTCGTGTCGTTCCCGCAGGCGGACAAACAGCACAAAAGGCCACTTGTGCACTGCTAAGGCCGGGTGCGAAGAGGCGAGGGCTTTAACCGTAGCTGGTTGGGTGGAAGCATGAGCCTGGCACCTTGCTCTATCTGTACCAGACGACGACGCCAGCTCGCGCTTGGATGAGCGGGCGCCCGCACTGTGGCCTGGCGGCCGAGGCTGTCACCTAGCCGCAGCCTATGCCCTCTTCCGCAGCCGCTCCAGGGTTAGCCGCGCGATCGCTGCGGGCGCGTCGTCCGGGATCGCAAAAACCGAACTCACATTGATTTCGCACAGCACGTAGGTGTCCTCGCCCGTCGGGGTGCGCGGCCCGTAAAGGAAATCGGCGTCCCATATGATCGGCAGCGCACCCGGGTCGATGTCGAGCAGCTGCATCATCCGCGGCACCCATTTGTCTTCCATCTGTCGTCGCAGCCGCTGGAATTGCGGCGCGTCAGGGCCATGCATCGCGCGCGGTCCGGGCTGCGCCGCTGGCGAATCCGGCCCCTCCTTTGGCGGCTCAATCAGCGCCTTAACAAGCTGGTGGCCAAACCCGGCGACCTTGTCCCCTGCCACATAGCAGCGAATCATGCCGTCGGGGAGACGGGGTTGGAACGGCTGGTCAACCACCAGTCCGTCGCCGGCAAAGTATGGTTTGCAGCGAGCGATGAATTCACGCAGCGGCAGTTCTTCAGGCACGCCGCCGCGCACCGCTTCAAGAACGCGGACCGACGTCAATCCGCCCCGCACTGCCGAAACCAGCTCGACTTTCCATACCCCCTGTCCGCCATTGCCGCGGTTCTGCTTGACAACGCGCGGACCGCCGGCGCGCAGCCGAGCGGGAAACGCGTCACCAAAGTCGCTCGGCGTACGATAGAGATAGGTATCGGTGCCCCAGCCGAGATCCTTGGTGCGAAACAGCACCTCCTTCGTCCCCATCTTGAGAATCGTGTCGGGGTGAGCGCTCACAAGCGGTCCGTGCGCCGCGACTCTGCGCAGCAGCGGATCGAGGGCGGTGCGGGTTTTGACGCCCTGATGCAGCGGATCGACCCAGACCAGCACGCCGTCGGCGTCGAGGAGCTGTTCGTGCACCTCTCCGACAAATTCTTCGTCGAACACGGCGGGTTCGGCCTCAATGCCGACCGCCGCTAGTTCCTCGAACACCCGGTGGAAGCGGTTGTTCTGCGATGTCGTCGACTGGCGCGCCGCACGGTCACCGCGCCACAAAATCGCGACGCGATACGGTCTCGCGTTAGACATGGCGGCTACGCTCGGCTGTAGCGCTGATACAGCGCCTCGACGTTCGACCAGCGGATCGCTTTCATGAACGCATCGACATAGTCGCCGGCCTTAGCGGCGTAATCCATGTGATACGCGTGTTCGTACATGTCCATCGCAAGGATCGGCTGGCCCCCGGCCAACGTCATCGTATGGTCTGCCGCCCAGGTATTGATGAGCCGCTTGTCACGCGGGTTCCACGTCAACAGCACCCAGCCGGACCCGCCGCCTTCGGCCCTGCCAACCGCGATAAACTCCGCGCGCCACCGGTCGACGGTGCCGAAATCGCGAGTGATGGCCTCCGCCAGCAGCTCCCCGGGCTGAGCCTCCTCGCCGAGACCGGCGAAGTACAGCTCATGCAGGATCATCGAGTTGGCGGCGATGAGTTCCTCACGTTTCAACCCGTTCACCACGAAAACCGGCGCCTTTGCGTACTCGAGCGCCGCAAGCTGCTCGGTGATCGCATTGAGCCGTTTGACCGCGCCGGCATAGTTGTTGTCATGGTGGCTCACCAGCAATTTTTCGGACAGACCCTTGATCGTCTTGGTGTCGAAGGGAAGCGGCTTGATGTCATAGGAAATGGGCTTGGCGGCCGAAGCGGCGGCGGGCGGGGTCTGTGCCGCTCCGCTCCCAACCGGCAGCAATGTGGTGACGGCGCCGGCCGTCGCGGCCGACCGAATGAGGGAACGTCGGTTGATCGATAAAGTCATGTCGCGATCCCGCTAAGCGCTGGCAGGGCGGCGACACGAGCCTGTTTCGAGGGATGAGGGCGGTCCATGCGGCGCACTCCTCGCAGCGCGAGTGGCGCAGAGCTTGGACGGCACGCCGTCTGATGGGGCGTCTGCAACAGCCCCTGCAGACAATGATTTAATACGATCGCCGACTGAGACAAGCCCAAACCGCGGTCATCAGGCGCCGCCTGGGCAGTTCTGTCAGACCTTCATTGCCGCTGCGACAGACGCTGCGGGAGCTGCGCAAGGCTCGCCGATAATGTCGAAATGCGCCGCGGTTGGGGTCATCGCGGCGCCATTGACGGGCACCATGTCCTGCGGACAGGCGGAAAAGGCGACAACGCAGTCCATCGCCGCGCGGAGCGTCACGTAACTGCCGGGCGTGCTGACGGGCGGCCGGACATCGATGCGGTTGCCGTCGATCACCGGAATGTTCATGAACAGATTGAGCGGCGGCGGCGTCGCGGGCGGCGTCAGGGCGAGCGCGGCGAGCGCCGCGGCAAGATTGTCGGCGCAGTTATCGTGGTACCCGCGGCAGCCGAGCAGCTCGTAGCGCCAGCGGTCGCAGGCCGCGACCAGCGTGTCGTGAACGCCGCCCGACGTATCCTCCTCGACGAACAGGATCGGCCGCCGCCGGTTGGTGACGAGCGGATCGCCGACCGCAGGGATGATCCGGCCGATCGCGATCCGCGTATGCTCCATCGACATGAATTCGCCGATATCGGCTCCCGAAAAGGCCCAGGTATCTACCACCTGCTGGCCATAAGTGTTGATGACGCGGACCGCCTGACCGCGCGCGAGCCGCGCTGTCCTGCCTTGCCGCGCGGGGATTTCGATCATGGCGGGTTCCTCATTTGGAGCCAGGTCGCCATCGTCGACCCTCGCCGGCCCCGTGACAAGCAGCGGGTCGGCTGTCGGTAGACGCGGCCCGCATTGAGCTTTGCTTAAGTGTGTCGGGGTTAAATTCAATGAATGTCGCGGGATAGCGGATCGGTTGGCCGGGCTGTCGGGACGGTTCGCCATTCGGCGAACCGTCGCGTCTACATTATCGGCTGTGTCTGTATCGCGATCGCGCTGGCCGCCGCGTGCCTGTCGGTCGGGCTGCTGCGCCGCGACCGAATCAAGGACACGATGGACAACGCCAACAACCTGGCGATCGTGCTGGCGGCGCAGGCCGGCCGGACTTTCCAGGCGGTTGACCTCGTCGTTCAGGAGACACGCAACATGGTGACGGGGGCGGGCGTCGCCTCCGCGCCGCAATTCCGCGAGATGATGGCGACCGAGGCCGTGCACCATTTTCTCGTTAACCGGCTGCAGAGCCTGCCCCAGGCCAACTCGCTGGCTCTGCTGGATAACGCCGGGCGGATCGTCAATTTCTCGCATACCTGGCCGGTGCCGCCGATCGAGGCCGGGGATCGCGATTTCTTCGCGTACCTGCGCGAACACGACGAGCTGGGGCCGGTTATTGGCGTACCCGTGATCAACCGTTACACCAAGGCCTGGACCATCATGCTGGCGCGGCGCATCGACGGCCCGGGCGGCGAGTTTGTCGGCGTCGCGGTCGGTGTTGTCGAGGCACGCTACTTCGAGGATTTCTATAAGGAAGTGAGTACCGCCGAATCCGCATCGGCGACCCTTTTCCGCCGCGACGGCGTGATGCTCGCGCGTTATCCGTCGGTCGAAAAGATGATCGGCCAGGCGCTGCCGCGCGAATCGCAGTGGTACAAAACGCTCGCCGCCGGCGGCGGGGCTTATCGCACTCCCGGCTATATCGACGGTGTCCCGCGGGTGGTCTCGGTCCAGCCCGTGCCCGATTATCCGTTGGCGGTTTCGGTGGGAATCAACGAGGAAGTAGCGTTGGCGCCGTGGCGGCGGCAGGGGCTGATCATCGCCGCCGGTGCGCTCGGCGCGGTTCTCGGGTTCGGCTTTCTGTTCCGTGCGCTGGCCGTGCAATTCCGCCGCGTCGAACAGCATGCGACCGAGCTGGAGCAGAGCGAGGAGCGGTTTCGCGATTTTGCGCTCACCTCTTCGGACTGGTTCTGGGAGAGCGACGAAGACCACCGGTTCACCTACATCTCGGAAGGGATACGCAGCTTTGGCCAAGATCCGGACAAGCGGATCGGCCGCAACCGGATCGAACTCGCCGGCGACTCCGAAATTGACCCCGACAAGTGGGAGGCTCACCTCGCCCGGCTGCGGCGGCGCGAACCGTTTCGCGATTTCATCTATACGCAGCGGATCGAGGGCGAATCCGCCAACACCGTCTGCGTCAGCGGCATCCCGGTGTTCGACGCGAACGGGCGCTTTCTTGGCTACCGCGGCACGACGCGGGACATTACCGCGCAGGTGGCGGCGGAGCGCCTGCTGCGCGCCGCAAAAGACGCCGCAGAGGCCGCGAACATCGCCAAATCGCAGTTTCTCGCGAATATGAGCCACGAGCTGCGCACCCCGCTCAACGCAATCATCGGCTTTTCCGAGGCGCTGGAACTCGGCATGGCGGGACCGCTCCAGCCGCGCCAAGCGGAATATGCCGGCCTCATCCATCAGAGCGGCGAGCATCTGCATGCGGTCATCAACGACATTCTCGATCTCGCCAAGATCGATGCCGGCAAGCTCGAACTGCACGAGGAAGTCGAGATCGACCCGAGCCATATCGTCGGCAGCTGCGTCACCCTGATGAAGAGCCACGCAATCGCAGGCTCGCTGACCCTGGCAACGGACATTGCGCCCGGCCTTCCCGGGTTGCGCGCCGACCCGACCCGGCTCAAGCAGATCCTGCTCAACCTCTTGTCAAATGCGATCAAGTTCACCGAACCGGGCGGCTCGGTTACCGTCGCGGTGCAACGGACGACAGATGGCGGCCTCGCCTTCGCCGTACGCGACAGCGGGCCCGGGATGACCGCACGCGAAATCCAAATCGCCCTCGAGCCGTTCGGTCAGGTCGAGGCCAGCCACACGAGGCGGCACGAGGGCACCGGGCTCGGTCTGCCGCTCGCGGTTCGGCTCGCCGAACTGCATGGCGGCACGCTGGACGTGGCCAGCGAGGTCGGCTGCGGCACGACCGTAACGGTCACCTTCCCGGCCACACGCATCGTCGAGCCGCCGGCCGTCGACTGCGACGCCGAGGCTGCTGTCTCCAAATAGCGCCGCCCGCTCCGGCTTCGCAAGCCCGGGCGCGGCGAATAGCAGTCGGCCCGCTGCCGAACGCCTGTCACCATCCGACTATCGCGGCGGACGGATGCCGGTCCGACGGCGACCGCCTCAAACCCAGCGGGCGATCTCATTCAAACCGAGGCGCGGCGGGCGGTCATGCAGCCGGGCGCGATCGCCGTAGCCAATGTTGAGCAGGAAATTCGATCTGTACTGGCCACCGGCAAAGAACGCGGCGTCCACCTTGGCGTTGTCGAAGCCTGACATCGGCCCGCAATCGAGGCCTTGCGCGCGCAATCCCAGGATGAAGTAAGCGCCTTGCAGCGACGAGTTGCGGAATGCGGTTTCCGTCGCCAACGCTTCGTTGCTGGTAAACCAAGATCGCGCATCAGTATGCGGAAAGAGCCGCGGCAGGTGCTCGTAGAAGCTGGTGTCGTAAGCCACGATTGCGGTCACCGGCGCAGTGCGCACTTTTTCCGAATTGCCCGAGGATACGCACGATAGCAGCCGTTCCTTGCCGGCGGCGGTTTTCACCAGCACCACCCGCATCGGCTCGCAATTGCCGCTGGTTGGGCCGAGAAACGAGAGCTGCAACGCCTTTTCGATCAGCCTATCCGGCACGGCGCGCGCCTGCCAATACGAGAAGGTGCGCGCCTCAGTCCACAGCTGCGCGAGCGCCACTTGATCAATCGTGCTCATGCGGCATGCCCTTTCGTTCGTGTCCGGCCGAAGCAGCGGTTTGTCGTTTCCTATACAGCGAGGCGCAGCCGATCAGCGGCGGCTCGCTGCGCATTCGAGATTGTGTCCCTTCGCGGCGCGGCATTTGAGACGATGTGCCGCGGCGCCTCAAGGCCGCTTGCGTCGGGGGTGGCCGCGGCTCGCCCCGCGCTGGACGATCTGCTAGTGTTTGAACGCGGCGAGATCGTTTCGTTTACGCGGCGGCGCCCTGTTGCCCGTCGCGCCGGGGAGGGTTGGGCGCGCCGGCGCATAAAGTCTGTGGCGATGCGAGGTGGCGATGCAGGGGAACCCGTCCCGCAATCACGATAGCGCGGCGTAGCGGCGATGGACGACCAGCCGACGCGCGATTATATGCCGCCCGCGGCGCCGCCGGCCGACGGTCGACCGGCGCGCGCCGACGTGCGTGAGGATGTCCGCCCGCGCGGACCGGTCGAGCATCCGCTAGAGCCGCCCGCCGAGCGTCCCGGCGCGGCGCCGCCGCCGTTTTACGAAGCGCCCCCGCCCCGCCGAAGCTGGCGCGCGCGGCTGTTGTGGCTATTGGTGCTGACCCTAATCATCGCGGCGATCGTCTGGTGGGTCATCCAGCATCGCGAGGCGGCGCGCACCAGGCGTTTCGCCTCGGGCGGGCCTATGCCGGTCGGCACCGCTACGGTCAAGCAAGGCGACATGCCGATCATCGACAACGCGCTCGGCACCGTGACGCCGCTCGCCACGGTGACGGTGCAGACGCAGATCAACGGCCAGCTGATCGAGGTTGGTTTCCAGGAAGGCCAGATGGTCAACAAGGGCGATTTCCTTGCCCAGATCGACCCGCGCCCCTACCAGGTGGCGCTGTCTCAGGCGCAAGGACAGCTCGCCAAGGACCAGGCGGCGCTCGCCAACGCGGAGGTCGACCTCAACCGTTACCGCACGCTCGTCGCGCAGAACTCGATCGCCAAGCAGACACTCGACACCCAGGCGGCAACGGTGGCGCAGGACAAGGCGACACTCGTCACCGACCAGGCGCAGATCGATGCGCAAAAACTCAACCTCGCCTATTGCCGGATCATTGCCCCGATCAGCGGCCGGGTCGGCCTCCGTCAGGTCGATCCCGGCAACTATGTGCAGACCAGCAGCACAACCGGGATCGTCGTCATCACCCAGCTGCAGCCGATTTCGGTGATCTTCACGCTGCCCGAAGACAGTTTGCCGGCGGTGTTGAAGCAGATGCACGCGGGCCAGACGCTGCAGGCGAGCGCGTACGACCGCAGCGGCAACACGCTGATCGAGAACGGTCAGCTGACCACAACCGACAATCAGATCGACACCACCACCGGCACGCTGAAGCTGCGCGCGAGCTTTCCCAATGCGCAGGTGACCCTGTTTCCGAACCAGTTCGTCAACGTCAAGCTGCACGTCGACACGATGCGCGGCGTCAACATCGTGCCGAGCTCGGCGATCCAGCGCGGGGCGCCGGGCACCTTTGTCTACCTGCTCAAGCCGGACGACACCGTCAGTGCGCAGCCGGTCACGCTCGGTCCCGACGATGGGCAGAACGTCGCCGTGACACAAGGGCTCGAACCGGGGCAGATCGTGGTCACCGACGGCACCGACCGGCTCAAGGACGGCGCCAAGGTCGCCGTCACCGAAGCCGGGACGCAGCCGAACGGTCAGCCTGCGCCGGCCCCCGGGCAAGGCCGGGGCCGCGGCCAAGGTGCGTCCCAAGGGCCGGGGGATGGTCAGGGGCGCCACCGCGGCGACGGCCAGGGACAGTCCGGCGGGCAGGGTCAGCCCCCTGCCTCCGGTACGCCACCCGCGACCGGCCAACCCCTCAACACCAGCCAGGGCGGCGGCAACGGGTGATGATAGGGCCGGGTCGCGCTCAGGTGCAGCCTTCCCCCCCACCCCGACCCTCCCCCGCGCGCGGGGGAGCGAACGAAATCCACAGGCTTACGACGATCCCTCTCCCCCGCACGCGGGGCAGGATCGGGGTCGGGTCTGAGCCCAGAGGCAAGCGGTGAGCCCGTCGCGGCCGTTCATCCTGCGGCCCGTGGCGACCTCGCTGCTGATGGTGGCTATCGTGCTCGTCGGCGTCGTCGCCTATCGCTTCCTGCCGCTGTCGGCGCTGCCAGAGGTCGACTACCCGACCATCCAGGTCACGACGCTTTATCCCGGCGCCAGCCCGGATGTGATGACCGGCTCGGTGACCGCGCCGCTCGAAGTGCAGCTCGGGCAGATGCCGGGACTCAACCAGATGTCGTCGATCAGCTCGGCCGGCTCCTCGGTGATTACGCTGCAATTCAGCCTGAGCCTCAGACTCGACATCGCCGAGCAGGAGGTGCAGGCGGCGATCAACGCCTCGGGCAACCTTTTACCCTCCGACCTGCCGGCGCCGCCGATCTACGCCAAGGTCAACCCAGCCGATGCGCCGGTGATCAGTCTTGCGTTGACTTCGAAAACGATGCCGCTGACCCAGGTCGAGGACCTCGCCGATACGCGGCTCGCGCAAAAGATCTCGCAGCTTGCCGGGGTCGGCCTCGTCAGTATCAGCGGCGGTCATCGGCCGGCGGTGCGCATCCAGGCCGACCTGCGGAAGCTCGCCTCGCTCGGGCTCAACATCGACGATTTGCGGACGACCATCGCCAATGCCAACGTCAACCAGCCGAAAGGCAGCTTCGACGGGCCGACCCGCGCCTACACGATCAACGCCAACGACCAGATCAAAAGCGCCGACGACTACGGCAACCTGGTGATCGCGTACAAAAACGGCGCACCGGTGCTGCTCTCCGATGTCGCGCAGACGATCAACGGCGAGGAGAATGCCAAGCTCGCCGGCTGGATGAACACGACGCCGGCGGTCATCGTCAATGTCCAGCGCCAGCCCGGCGCCAACGTCATTTCGGTGGTCGACAGCATCAAGGCGCTGCTGCCGGCATTGCGGGCCACATTCCCGGAATCGGTCGAGATCACCGTGCTGACGGACCGTACCAACACGATCCGCGCGTCGGTGGCCGATGTCGAGTTCGAGTTGGGGCTGGCGATCGTGCTCGTCGTCGCGGTGATCTTTCTGTTTCTGCGCAGCGCCGCGGCCACCTTGATCCCGAGCCTCTCGGTGCCGCTGTCCCTGGTTGGTACGCTGGCGGTCATGTATTTGGCCGGGTTCAGCCTCAACAATCTATCGCTGATGGCGCTGACCATCTCGACAGGGTTTGTCGTCGACGACGCGATCGTGATGATCGAGAACGTCTCGCGCTACATCGAGGAAGGAGATTCGCCGCTCCAGGCGGCGCTCAAAGGCTCGGAGC
>JAFAWI010000336.1 GCA_019241915.1 Alphaproteobacteria bacterium | reverse complement strand
TGCCGAGATCTGCCGTACCGCGGGCGCATTGCAGGGCGGTGGCGCTAGAGCGCCGTCCGGCCCCTTGACCGGACGCAGGTCGTCGAGTGAATCCGCGGTGCGGATGCCGTTCGCAAGGCAAAGCTGCACCGCTTTGGCGCCGTCAGTGACCGAGCCGCCGCCTATGGTCGCGATCAAGTCGGCGCCGGCTTGGCGCGCCGCCGTCGCGGCCTCAATTACGGCGCTCCGCGGCGTATGGGGCGGCATTCGGTCGAATACGCCGGCGAACCGGTTGCCGAGCACGCGGCTTACCTTCGCGATTTCGTCGGTGGTGCGGTTGAGCGTGCCGCTGACCATCAGGAACACCCGCTCGGCATCGAGCCGCCGCACCTCTTCGGCGATCGCCTCGGCGGCGGGCCTGCCGAACACCACCGCCTCCATCGCGCCGAACGCGACGCGCCCGGAATGCAGCATCTCAGCCGGTCCCGTCCTGCGTGAGAAAGCGGTGGGCGATCGAGGCGTGCATCGCGATCCCGGCCGCCATGCAGTCCTCGTTCAACATCATGCGGTTGGAGTGGCACGGCGCAACATGATCGCGTTCGTCATGCCTTTGCGGCATCACGCCGAGGAACATCAGGCAACCGGGGATGCGCTGCAGGACATAGGAGAAATCCTCTGCCCCCATGATCGGCGCCGGTCGATCGATGTAATTCTCCGGGCCGAGCAACTCGGTAGCCACAGTCCGCGCGAAATCGACAAAATCGGCATCGTTGACCGTCACCGGATAACCGCGTTTCACGGCAACCTCGGCTTCACACAAATGGGCGGCCGCGACATTGGCCGCGACCCGCCGAAGGCCGTCCTGCGCCCTCTCGCGTGCTCTTTCCGAGGTCGCGCGCAACGTGCCGACCATCTCGGCCTTCTCTGGTATGACGTTGTTCGTCGTGCCGGCAGTCACTTTGGCGCAAGTCAGCACGACCGGGTCAAACACGTCGATCCGGCGCGACACCATCGTCTGCAGGGCCAAGCCGATTTCGAACGCGACCGGGATCGGATCGACCGCGTCTTGCGGCATCGAGGCGTGACCGCCGCGACCCCTCACCGTGATCGTCCAGTAATCGGCCGAAGCCATCATCGGGCCGGGCTTGCCGAGAATGGCGCCGGCCGGGACGCCGGGCCAGATGTGCAACGCGAACGCTGCGTCCGGTTTCGGATCGGCATCGATCAACCCATCCTCGATCATCAGCCGGGCGCCAGCGTGACCCTCCTCACCCGGCTGGAACATGAACTTGACCGTGCCGGCCAGCTCGTCGCGGTGCCGATGAAGCAGGTGCACGGCCTGGACCAGCATTGCCGTATGCGCGTCATGGCCGCAGGCGTGCATGCGGCCAGGAATTTTGCTGGCGAAGTCGAGCCCGGTTTCTTCCGGCATCGGTAGTGCGTCCATGTCGCCGCGCAACAGGATCGTGCGGCCGGTCTGCGTTCCTGGCTTTCTGCCGGCCAGCGACACCACGAGACCCGAGGTCGATGGGCCGCGGGCAATTTCCACATCGAGATCCTTGAGCCCCTCGAGCACGGCCGCGGTCGTCAGCGGCAAATCGAGCCCGAGCTCAGGCTCCGCGTGAATGCGCCGGCGCAGCGCCACC
This sequence comes from Alphaproteobacteria bacterium, assembly GCA_019241915.1. Taxonomy (GTDB): domain Bacteria; phylum Pseudomonadota; class Alphaproteobacteria; order ATCC43930; family CGMCC-115725; genus DATARH01. Next base: position 508 of record JAFAWI010000336.1, on the reverse strand, counting down.
GCGGCGGGCAACAGCCCTCGCGCCTCGTCGAGAAAACGGTGCAGTTCGGACATGATCGCCTTTCTCCGCTGACGGTATCGCCGGCTCGAACCAACCACCTTATGGCAGAACGCTCGATATTGCGACCACTGCGGCTTGTCTGGCCAAAACCGATCGAGCAAATTCCGATCCCGGTTATCGCAGAGGGCGATTAAAGATTGGTCCGAGGCGGGGGTGACCGAGAGATGTCCGCTCAAACGAAAGGGAGGTTGCAATGCTGCGAGGTCGACGGTCGGGGGTAATGAAGGTCGCTGGCTTATGGTTGCTTCTGGTCGGTTTTTTGTCCCCGATGCCGGCGGGGGCCGCGCCGATGGGGCCGACGGAGGTCGTGCGGAATTTTTACGGCGTGCTGCTCGGTGTCATGCAGCAGGCCGCTGCTTTGGGTCCGAAGGGACGCTACCAAAGGCTCGAGCCGGTAGTGCACGAGACATTTGACGTGCCGTTCATGGCGCGGCTGTCGGTCGGCCCG
>JAFAWI010000194.1 GCA_019241915.1 Alphaproteobacteria bacterium | reverse complement strand
CTCGAACCGAACATGATGCTTGGCGTGTTGCTCTACGGCTTCGCCGGCGCCGTGCTCGGCGGCTTGACCAGCCCGGGCGGTGCCGTGCTGGGGGGCTTTGCGGTCGGCGTCATCGAGAACCTGGTGCCGATGGTGCCCTATATAGGTCCCTCGTTCGGGCGCGAGCTTAAGCTGACCTTCGCGCTGGTGCTGATCGTGGCGGTGCTGATGTTCCGGCCGAGCGGCCTGTTCGGCCGCAGCGTGGTCAGCCGGGTATGACGACCATCGCGCCCAAGGACGAAGCGGCCGTCGCCTCGGTCGAGCTGGTGGCGGCACCGCCGGCGATGCAACGGCGACCGGCCCTGCGGCAGGCGTTTTTGGTCGCCGCTATCGTCATCGCCCTCGCGGCCCCGCTGGTCGCCAAGAGCTTCGTCACCTTTCAGCTGACGCAGGTGATGATCTATGGCTTGGCGATCCTCGGCCTCAACCTGCTGACCGGGTTCAACGGGCAATTTTCGCTGGGGCACAGCGCCTTCTACGGTATCGGCGCCTATACCGCCGCAATCTTGATGCACAATTACGCCGTCCCCTACTACCTCACGCTTCCCGCCGCCGGCGTCGTCTGCTTCGTCGTCGGCTTTCTGTTCGGCCTGCCGGCCTTGCGGCTGCAAAATCTCTATCTCGCATTGGCGACTTTCGCGCTGGCGGTCGCGGTGCCGCAAATCCTCAAGTACCACGGGCTGGAGGCTTGGACGGGCGGGGTTCAGGGTCTCGTTGTCGACCAGCCCGACCCGCCGCCGTTTCTGCCGATCGACACCGATCAATGGCTCTATTATTTGACCCTCATCGTGGTTCTCGCGATGTTCGCGGCCGCCGGCAACCTGGTTCACAGCCGCACCGGCCGAGCGATCATGGCGATCCGCGACAACCCGATCGCCGCCGCGGCGATGGGCATCAACAACTCGCTTTACAAAACGCTGACATTTGGCGTCAGCGCGTTCTACACCGGGGTTGCCGGAGCGCTGAGCGCACTCGTGGTCGCCTTTGTCGCACCGGACAGTTTCAACTTTCTGCTGTCGGTGTCGTTCCTTGTCGGGCTGGTCATCGGCGGCGTCAGCTCGATCCCTGGCTGCCTGTTCGGCGGGCTCTTTGTGCTCTACGTGCCGAACATCGCCAACAGCCTGTCGACCGGGCTGGCCGGCGCCATCTACGGCGCTATCCTGCTCCTCGTCATCTTTGCCATGCCGGCGGGCGCCGCCGGGCTCATAAGACTCGCGGCCGCGCGCGCCAGGCGGCCGCGGCAGGTCCCGCTCATCGAAGGAGGAAAGCCATGAAACACCCCACTCGCCGCTCGATCCTTGCCGCCGCACCGGCCGCCGCGCTGGTGCTGAATGCTTGGCCTGCCCGCGCCAAGGACTACGGGCCCGGCGTCACCGACACCGAGATCAAGATCGGCAACACGGCTCCGTACAGCGGCCCCGCCTCGTCTTACGGCACGATCGGCAAGGCCCAGGCCGCATACTGGAAAATGGTCAACGAGCAGGGCGGAATAAACGGCCGCAAGATCAATTTCATCTCGTACGACGACGGCTACACCCCACCAAAAACGGTCGAGATGATCCGCAAGCTGGTCGAACAGGACGAGGTGCTGTGCACTTCGGCAACGCTCGGCACGCCGACCAACAGCGCGATCTGGCAGTACATGAACCAGAAGAAGGTCCCGCAGCTGTTCGTCGCGACCGGCGCGACCAAATGGAACGACCCGAAAGGGCATCCATGGACGATCGCATTTCAGCCCAACTACCAGAGCGAGGGCCACGTCTACGCCGCATACATCCTCGCCAACAAGCCCAATGCCAAGATCGGCGTGCTCTACCAGAACGACGATTTCGGCAAGGACTATCTGAAGGGCGTCAAGGACGGGCTCGGCGCCAAGGCAACGATGATCATCAACGAGGCGCCCTATGAGACCACCGATCCGACTGTCGATTCCCAAATCGTCGGGATGAAGGCCGCCGGCTGCGATGTCTTCGTCAATACCGGCATCCCCAAATTCGCGGCCCAGGCAATCCGCAAAGCCGCCGAGATCGACTGGAAGCCGCTGCATATTTTGAGCAGCGTGGGCAATTCGGTGGGTGCGGCACTGAAACCGGCGGGGCTCGAAAACGCCAAGGACATCATCTCCGATTTCTATCTGAAGGATCCGACCGACCCGGCTTGGCAGAACGACCAAGGCCTCAAGGACTGGACCGCGTTCATGGACAAGTATTATCCCGAGGGCGACAAGACCGACGTCGGCAATGTCATCGGCTACTGCTTCGGCCAGACGGTAACCCAGGTGCTAAAGCAGTGCGGCGACAACCTGACCCGCGAGAACGTGATGAAAGAAGCGGCGAACCTGCACGATTTCACGCTGCCAATGACACTGCCCGGCATCAAGCTCAACACCAGCGCCAGCGACTTCGCGCCGATCAAGCAGGTGCAGATGGCGAAGTTCAGCGGCGAGCGGTGGGAGCTGTTCGGCTCGCTGCTGAACGGAAATCTGCCGAGCTGACGCCGCGGGCGGTACTCGCCTATTGCCGTTGCGGCTTCGCCGTCTGGACGGGCGAGCGCAGCCTGTGCCAAGGTCGCGCCGCCCGCCGGCACGGGCGGGCCGACTGCGGAGGGCTTGGTTAGGGCGTGGTCAGACTGGAGAACGTCGGCAAGCGGTACGGCACCGATGCGGAGATCTTGCACGACATTTCGCTGACCCTCGACCCGGGCGGGTTCTATTTCCTGACCGGGGTCAGCGGCGCGGGCAAGACGACCCTGCTGAAAATAATCTACCTGGCCGAGACCCCGTCGCGCGGCCTCGTCAGCCTGTTCGACACCGATGTTTCGGCGGCCGACCGCGCCACGCACAATGCGCTGCGCCGCCGGATCGGCATCGTCTTCCAGGATTTTCGTCTGGTCGAGCACCTGACGGTTCGGGACAACGTCGCGCTGCCCTTGCGGATCGCCGGCGCGGCGGAACGCGAAATTCGCGAGAATGTGCCGGAGCTGCTCGGCTGGATGGGCCTTGAGGACAAGCTGAACTATCATCCGGCGCAGCTGTCGGGCGGCGAGCAGCAACGCGTGGCGATCGCCAGGGCGATCGTCCGGCGTCCCGATCTGCTGATAGCCGACGAGCCGACCGGCAACATCGACGACGAGATCGCGATGCTGCTGGTGCGCATCTTCGAGCGCATCAACCGCCTCGGCACAACCGTGCTGATCGCAACGCACGACGTTGCCTTCGCCAGCCGGTTCAGCCATCGACATCTGCACCTCGACCGGGGTGGTCTGTCAGCCCCCAAAACCGCGCCGGGCGCGCCGGCTGCTGCGGCCCTCGGCGGGAGCAGCCCATCTTCGGGCGCGGCAAACCTGGACCAGGATTCCGCGCCCCGCGATCGCGCCGAAGCCGAGCCGGAAGCGCCCGCCGGTCCCGCCGATCCGCCCGCGCCAGGCGATGCAAGCGCCGAGGCCCAATGATCGGCGCCGCTCTTCTGCCGCGACAATTCCGGCTCGACCTGCCATTGCGGCGCGATGCGTCAGGCCGTTTCCTGCCGTGGATTATCGCGTTGATGGTCTATCTGGCCGCGGTTGGCGGGATTGCTCTGATTTGGCTCGGCGATACCTTGAACCAATGGGACGAATCGCTGACCAGCAAGCTGACATTGCAGATTCCGGCCGACACTTCGGCTGCCCGCATCGATATGGTGCTCGGAGCGCTGCGCCAGACCAAAGGGGTTGTCTGGGCATACCTGCTGGCGCCGGAAGAGACCGCCAAACTGCTCGAACCATGGCTGGGGTCGTCGGTTTCGATCGCGACGCTGCCGCTGCCCCGGCTGGTCGACGTACGGGTCGATCCGCACGTGGCGATCGACTACGCGACCCTGCGGCAGCAGCTCGACACTATCGTCCAAGGGGCGCAGCTCGACAACAACGGCACCTGGCTGGCGGGTGTGCGCGAGTTTGCGCTGCGGGTTGAGGGCGTCATCACCGCGGGCGTGCTGGCCGTCACCGCACTGATCGTGACCATCGTCGTCTTCACCGCGCGCATCGGCCTCGCCATCCACAGGACGATCATCGAGTTGTTGCACCTGCTGGGGGCGCAAGACTCGTACATCGCCCGCCAATTCCAAGTGCATGCGCTTGGACTGGGGCTGCGCGGCGGGGTCATCGGCGGGACCGCCGCCTTCGCCACCGTCGTGGTGCTCGGCCCCGCGGCGCATATGTTTGCGCTGCCGGTGCCGATAGCCGCCTACGGCATATTCGACTGGCGGCTCTGGCTGCTGCTGATCGTGACCGGCCTGGCGGCGGGCGGGGTCGCAATGCTGACGGCCCGTATCACCGTGTTGCGGCAGCTTGCGCGGATGCCGTGACAGCCGCGTCCCGGCGGTGGCCCCGGCCGCTCCGCTGGCTCGCGGTGGCGCTGGCGGCGGTGGGGCTGCCGTGGCTCGCGGGGCTTACCTGGCTCGTTGTCAGCTCGTTGACGATGGATTCCGACCGCACCGCCGCGACCGATGCGATTGTCGTGCTGACCGGCGGCAGGTTGCGGGTCGAGGCCGGTCTCGATCTGCTGGGTGCGGGCCGCGCAAAAAAGCTCTTCATCTCGGGGGTGAACCCGCATGTCGACCGGGTTGCCCTGCTTCGGGTCGCCGGTCATGTCGATGGCGACGCCAGCCGGATCGTGCTCGGTCATGACGCCGACAACACCTTTGGCAACGCTCGCGAAACCGCAGTCTGGATGCGCCAGCAGGACTACCGCAGCCTGCGGCTGGTGACGAGCTGGTACCACATGCAACGCAGCCTGCTGGAGTTCCGCCGCGCGATGCCGGAGGTCGAGATCCTGCCGGAGCCGGTGTTCCCGCCGACCGAGAGCGATGGCGGCGCCGGATGGGCCGACACCGCGATGTTGGCGATCGGCGAATACAACAAGTATCTCGCAACGCTGGTCAGACCGCAGGTGGTGGCGATCTGGCCGGGTGCCGCCGGCTCCTACGCCAGTCAGCATCCATGAGGGTGCTGCGGGCGCTCCTCTTTAACATCGTCTTCTGGCTCGGCACGCTGGTTTTTGGCATCGCGGGACTGCCCTTCCTGTTGACGCCCCGCCGTACCGCAATGCGGTTCGGGCGGTTTTGGGCGCAGGCTGTGCTCGCCGCGCTGAAGCTGATCGTCGGCCTCGACGGCGAAATCCGCGGCCGCGACCGGCTGCCGCCGGGTCCGTGCCTGATCGCGATGAAGCATCAGTCGATGTGGGACACGCTGATCCTGCCGCCGTTGCTCGGCGATCCGGCGGTGGTGATCAAGCGCGAGCTGCAATTCGTGCCATTCTATGGCTGGTACGCCGCCCGGGCAGGGTCGATTTTTATCGACCGCAAGGGTGGCGGCCCCGCGCTGCGCCGTCTGGTGGCCGCAGCGAAGCGGGCGGTCGCGATGGGCCGTCCCGTGGTGATCTTTCCGCAAGGCACGCGAACGGCGCCCGGCCAGCCGGCAGACGCTGCACCCTATCAGGCAGGTGTCGCGGCGCTTTACCGCGAGCTGGGCGTGCCCTTGGTGCCGGCGGCGGTCAATTCCGGGGTCTATTGGGGCCGCCGGGCGTTCCTCAAGAAGCCAGGTCGGATCGTGCTGGAGTTCCTCGAGCCGATTCCGCCCGGCCTGCCGCGCCGCGACGTCATGGCGCTCCTGGAGGCGCGGATTGAACGAGCAACCGATGCTCTTGAGCACGAGGGCGTTCAGAGCCTGTCGGGAAACCAATCCTCCTCGCCGGCGCTGACAATCTGATCAACCGTGTAGGGGCACGCCGACGGAAGGGCTGCGAGCGTCGACGCCGTGACAGATTGTTGTTCTCCGCTGAGCAGCCGCCGGACGGCGCGATATCTCTCAGGCAAATCGATCTTCGGCCGGATCGATTGCGTCAGTGTCTTGTCAAGCTGCAATCGCCATTCGATTATTTCGCGTCGCCAGTGATTGGCGGGTTCGTCGAGCCCGCTATATTCGAGCTTAAGCAGATGCTCGATGATGTGTTCGCAAAGCGACTGCGCGCTGCGGACCTCGCTGCGCCCCAAATCTTCGATCTCCTCGGCGATAAGTGCGACGTCCAGACGATTGCTTATCGTCGGCAGTTGTCGCAACAGCCCAGCCTGCTCTTGCGTCCAAGCGTAGAAATCGTCGTCGTAGAGACCGGTCCGATCCATATCGATTAAGCTAGCGCGGGCGCCGTAAGACGCAAGTGGGGCGCAAACGTGACCGTAGCCCGACGAGAACGCATCATGTACAATATCACGCAATAAAGAAAGTCGACAGATGGTCAGTATCGCCTCGATCTCGCAGCAGATCTGGGACATGAAATACCGGTTGAAGGCACCGGCCAACGAGGCCGGGCTGCGCGAACCGATCGACAAGACGATCGAGGACACCTGGCGGCGCGTCGCCGCCGCGCTCGCGGTCCCGGAAGCCGACCCGGAAACGTGGGCCGAGCGTTTTTACGCCGCGATTGACGATTTCAAGTTCCTGCCCGCCGGCAGGGTCGTCGCCGGCGCCGGCAGCGCGCGCGAGGTGACGCTATTCAATTGCTTTGTGATGGGCGCGGTACCCGACGA
>JAFAWI010000095.1 GCA_019241915.1 Alphaproteobacteria bacterium | reverse complement strand
CGGACGACAGCCGGCTGATCACCCGGCAATGCATCTCGATCAACGGCGGCGTGCTGTGAGCGGGAATTCCGGCGCGGCGGCGTTAACAGGAAATGCACCATAGCCGGCCGAGGATGCGGCCTCGGCAACGGGACAAAGGCGCGGCATGACGCAAGCGGTTTCCCCTTGGGCGCTGGAGATTGCCGGCCTCGCCAAAAGCTTTGGCCGCCCGGCGGTGGACGGGCTCGACCTGCGCGTGCGCGCGGGCGAATTCTACGTGCTGCTCGGGCCCAACGGCGCCGGCAAGACGACGACCTTGCGGATGACCACAGGGTTGCTGCAGCCCGACCGCGGCTCGGTCGCGATCTTCGGCATCGACCTGGGGAGCAATCCGGTCGGCGCGAAGCAGGTCATGGCGTGGCTGTCGGACGAGCCGATGATCTACGACCGGCTGACCCCGCTCGAATACCTCTATTTTGTCGCCGGGCTCTGGGGCATCGGCGCCGCCGCGGCGGATGCGAAGGCGCGCGAGCTGCTCGATTGGCTCGGCCTTGCCCCGCAAAGCGACCAACGCTGCGAGGGGCTGTCCAAGGGCATGCGGCAAAAGGTGGCCCTCGCCGGCGCGCTGATTCACGACCCGCGATTGATCGTGCTCGACGAACCGTTCACCGGGCTCGACGCCGCCTCCGCGCGCCTCGTCAAGGATGTTCTGCGCCGGCGCGTTGCTTCGGGATGCTCGGTGGTGATGACGACGCACATTCTCGAAGTCGCCGAGCGCATGGCCGACCGCATCGGGGTGATGTCGAACGGCCGGCTGGTCGTCGAAGGCACGCTCGACGAGTTGCAGCGCCGCGCCGGCGGCGCCGGCGGCACGCTCGAAGACGCGTTTTTGGCGCTCGTTGCGGGCCGGGGCGAGCGCGATCCGATCGCGGCATGACCGGCCCCGGCAGCGTACCCTGGTTTGCCCTTCACGAGCTGCGCCTGGCGTGGCGCGACTGGGCCTGGCTACTGTCCGGCGGGCGCCGGCGAAGCACCGCGACGGTGATCGTCGCGTTGGGGATTTTTGCCGCCTTCATGCATGGGTTCGCCTATCTCGCGCTGCCGCGCGCGGCAGAGTTCGCCGGGCCGCCCGACCGCCGCATGCTGGTAATGATCGGCGGCGCCATCCTGCTGTACGGGTCGCTGATGCTGTCGCAGGCGCTCGAGGCGGTGACCCGTGCCTTTTATGCACGGGGCGATCTCGACCTCGTGCTGTCGTCGCCGGCGGATACCGCGCGCCTCTTCGCAGTGCGGCTCGGCGCGATGGCGGTATCGACCGCGGGCATATCGCTGGTGCTCGCGGCGCCGGCGATCGATGTCGTGGCGTGGCGCAGCGGTGCGCGCTGGCTCGCGGCCTATGGGGTGATGGCGGCGTTGGCGATGACGGCGGTCGCGCTCTCGTCGGTCGTGGTCATGCTGCTGTTCGCGCTCATCGGTCCGCGGCGGACGCGGCTCGCGGCGCAGGTGATCGCCGCCGTCGTCGGCGCCGGCTTCGTGATCGGCATCCAGTTTCTCGCGATCCTGTCGATCGGGACGCTGTCGCGGGTCGAGTTTCTGCGCTCCGATACGGTGCTCGCTCATGTCCCCCAGGCTGGCAGCCTCGTCTGGCTGCCGGCCTGGGCGGCGAGCGGCGATTGGCCTGCGCTGGTGCTGACGGCCGCGGCGGGTGCGGCGCTGCTTGCAGGCGCGATCGCGTTGTGCGCGCCGCGTTTCGGCCGGCTTGCGCTGGCGGCGGCGGGCATGGCCGAGGATGTGGGGCGGCCGGGCCGGCCGCGGCGGGCCTTTCGCCCCGGCTCGCCGGCGCAGGCGCTGCGCGGCAAGGAATGGGCGCTGCTGCGGCGCGACCCGTGGCTGATGTCGCAGACCCTGATGCAGCTGCTCTACCTGCTGCCGCCGTTCTTCCTGCTGTGGCGCAGCTTCTACGGCGGCGGCCGCCCGGCTTCGCTGCTCGTGCCGGTGCTGATCATGTCCGCGGGTCAGCTCGCCGGGGGGCTCGCCTGGCTCGCGGTTTCGGGCGAGGACGCGCCGGAGCTGATCGCTTCTGCGCCGGTGACCCCGGCGCTCGTCTGGAAGGCGAAGGCCGAGGCCGTGGCCGGCATCATGGCGATCGTGTTCGGCCCGATCCTGGCAGTCCTGGCGCTGATCGATCCGACAGTGGGCTTGGTCGGGCTCGCCGGCATCGCCATCAGCGGCGCGGCGGCGACCCTGATCCAGTTCTGGTTCCGCAAGCAGGTCAAGCGCAGCCTATTTCGCCGCCGCCACGTCTCGTCGCGCATCGCGACCTTTGCCGAGGCGCTGTCGTCGATCACCTGGTCGGGCGCCGGCGCGATCGCCCTGGTCCAACCCTCCCTGGCAGTAATGCCGGCCGCGGCGGCGTTGGCGATCCTCGCCGGGGCCTGGCTGGTAAGCCCCGCCCGTCATTAATCGCCCGACGGCGTGACAAGAGCCGGCGTGGGATGCGAAACTCGGGCCTCCCGGCGATGGAGGCAGCGATGGCGATGTTCACTCACGTCACGGTCGGCACCAACGATCTGCAGCGGGCACGCAGCTTCTATGACGCGGTGCTGCAGCCGCTCGGCTACAAGCGCATCAAAGACCTGGGCGACCGCGGCTCGTGCTGGGGCCATACCAGCGAAGAGTTCATCGTGCTGACACCCGCCGACGGCAAGCCCGCGAGCCCGGCCAACGGCGGCACAATCAGCTTTGTCGCGCCCAGCCGCGCCGCGGTCGCGGCGTTCCACAAGGCGGCGCTGGCCGCCGGCGGCACGGACGAAGGCGCGGTCGGGCCGCGCGGCTTCTGGCCCAATGCCTATGCGGGCTATTGCCGCGACCTCGACGGCAACAAGCTCGCGGCCTACTGCCTGGCGGCGGAGTAGCGCAAGGGCGCACGGCATCGGAGCCCGGCTCGCAGGGAGCGTCCGCCATGCTCGACGACATCCTCGACGACGAGCCGTTTGCCCCGTTCGACCGCTGGTTCGCGCTGGCGACGCAGAGCGAAGAGCTTGCCGAGACGATGACGCTCGCCACAGCCACCGCGGCGGGCGCACCGTCGCTGCGCGCGGTGCTGCTGAAGGCCGTGGATCCGCGCGGTTTCGTCTTCTACACCAATGTCGAAAGCCGCAAGGCCGCCGAGCTTTTCGTCAATCCGCATGCGGCGCTTTGTTTTCACTGGAAATCGCTGAAGCGGCAGGTGCGCGTCGAAGGATTGGCCGAGCAGGTCTCCGAGGACGAAGCCGACGCCTATTACGCGTCGCGGCCGCGCGGCAGCCAGATCGCCGCCTGGGCTTCGGACCAGTCGCGCCCCCTCGAGAGCAGGACGTTGCTCGAACGCCGCGTCGACATGTTCACCCGGCGGTTTGCCGACCGGAGCGCGATCCTGCGCCCGAATTTCTGGTCGGGGTTTCGAATCGTGCCGCGCCGCGTCGAATTCTGGCAGGATCAGCCGTCGCGCCTGCACGACCGGCTGGTCTTCGTGCGCGACGGCAACGGGTGGCGGCGCGAGCGGCTGTTTCCATGAGCGTCGACGAGCGCCAGATCAGGCTGCGCAGCCGGGCGACCTATGCGTCGGTCGTGGTCTCGGTCGTTCTCATCGCGATCAAGCTGGTCGCTTGGCTTGCCACCGGTTCGGTGGCGCTGCTGTCGAGCCTTGTCGATTCCTCGCTCGACGTGGTCGCCGCGGTCGTCAACCTGTTCGCCGTGCGTCACGCGTTGGAGCCGGCCGACCGCGAGCATCGTTTTGGCCACGGCAAGGCGGAGCCGCTCGCGGCGCTGGGCCAGGCCGCATTCCTTGCCGGCGGTGCGCTGCTGCTCGTGCTGGAGGCGGTAAACCGGATGGTCAGCCCCGCCCCGATCGGGCGGACCGGCCTCGGCATCGCCGTCATGTTCGTCTCAATCGCGATCGACGGCGCGCTGGTGCTCTATCAACGCTATGTCGTCGCCCGTACCAAGTCGCTGGCGATCGGGGCCGACGAGCTGCATTTCCGCAGCGATCTGTTCGTCAATGCGGCCGTGCTGGCGGCGCTGCTGCTTGATCGTTTCGCGCAGACGCCGGTGCTCGACCCGCTGCTCGGCGGCGCGATCGGGCTGTGGATCATCTATGGCTCGGTGCGCCTGCTGCGCCTGTCGCTGAACCAGCTGATGGACCACGAGTTGCCCGACCGCGAGCGCGCCCGCATCAGGCAGATCGTCGAGAGCGAAAGCGACGTCGCGGCGCTGCACGATTTGAAGACCCGCGCGGCGGGGCCGGTCGCTTTCATCCAGCTGCATCTGGAGATGGACGGCTCGATGCGGCTGTCGCGGGCGCACGAGATTTCCGACGAGGTCGAGGCCAAGCTGCGCGAAGCCTATCCGAACGCGGAAATTATCATCCACCAGGACCCCGCCGGACTCGAGGAGCCGCGTCAGGCGTTTGCCGCCCGCACCAAGGCCAGCGGTTGAGCGACGGACGGCGTGGCGGCAACGCTGCGCGTCGCTTCCAGGGCCCGTCCCTCCAGCTCATAAATGATCAACGACTCGAAGAGGATCGAGCGCCGCGCAACGAGCCGCGCGGTGAACCTGTTGCGCTCGATCAGCGTGCCGAACAGGTTGAGATCGGAATCGGAGGAGACCAGCAGATAGAGTTTTCCGCCCGGTCTCAACCGGGCGCGCGCCTGCTCGAACAGCGCGGCGACATCGCGATAATCGGGGCCGGCGTGCCAGGCGCGGTCGGCAAGATCGCGCGGTTCGCCCGGAAACGACGGCGGGCTCGAAATAATGACGTCGAACAGCGGAACGGGCGCGAGCGCCGACATCAGGTTCGAGCAGAGCGCGGCGAAGCGGTCCCGGTAGCCGTTCGCGGCGGCATTCTCGGCCGCGGTCAGCGCCGCATTTGGGTTGACGTCGACCGCCGTGACATGCGCCGCCCCGGCCCGTGCCGCGGCCAGCGCCAGGATGCCGGAGCCGGTGCCGATATCGGCGACCCGCTTGCCATGCAAGTCGAGCCCGCCGATGAAGCCGGCGAAGAACTTGCTGGTCACGAAATAGCTGGGGTGAAAGACCGTCGGGCGCACCACGAGGCTGAAGCCGGCGGCGCGCGACCGTCGGGTGCCCTTGCGCTTCAGGATCAGGTGATAGGAGAAGAAATGGATCGCCTTGCGCAGCCATCGCCGCCACGCGCCCTGCGGCGCGTAAGGACGTTCAAGCCGATCATAGGTAGAGGGAAGGTCAAGGATATTATTCATTCCCTGTCTAACGGAGCTCGCGGCAGAATGCTCCCACGGGTCATAAAAGATAATCTATCAATGGCTTCGGGGCTACGCCCGGCGTGCACCGTCCGGATCAGCTGCCCCAGCCCTCGGCCATCGGCGGCAGGCGCGGCGGGAGCGCCGGCTGCCGGACAGGCCGCTCAACCGCAAGTCGGGCGACTGCCGTCAGCCGCTGATCGAGATCGATCCCAAGGCTCGAGGTGACCTCCAGCTTCGGATCCTCAAAAACCTCGACCCGGCGGCGCCGGCGCCGCGGGTCCATTACCGCCTCATCGCGCCGCCGCAGCAGCATGGCGATCTCCGGCTGGTAGAGCCTGACCAAGGCAACGAGCCAACGGTTGAGCAGTCCGGCCGGCTCGGCCGCATCGAGGCTGAAGCGGTCCAGCGTGCGGATGACGTCCTCCGCCCGATACCAGGTCTCGCCGGTCACCCAGCGGTTGGTGGTGAACAGCCGCACCGGCTCGCCGGCGGCGGTGATGGCAATCGCAACGAGGTGGCATACCTCGTCCCGCGTCCCGCGTTTGAAGGGCGCGGCCTGCGGCGGTGTCGGAAGGTTTGCGATTGCCGCCTCGGGCAACAATAGCGGCATGGTGCCCGCGGGCATCCCCTCGGCGCGGAGAAAGAGATGAAAGTGGCCGGCCTCGTCCGGCGCATCGCTCGCATGCCGGTGGAAAAAATATTGTGCGTGGCTATGCGCGTCGTAGGCGTCGCCGTCCGGATAGTGGCGCCAAGCGGCGGCGCCGCCGGCGTCGCCGAGCGCCTCGCGCAGAATGTTGCTACCGCGGCGCGCCAGCTCGCGCCGCACGCCTTCTACCGTCGCAGCGGCTTCCGCTGCACGCCTCGACCCGGTCACTGCACCCTACCCTTCCGCGCGAACGAAACGGGTCCAGGATACCTATCGTTGCGACGGCGACAAGGCGAGCGAGGTCAGCGTCCATTGCACGACCTGCCTGGCGAGGTTCGCAGTCGCCTCGTTGAAGGCGGCGACAATCTGCGGTGTCTCGTTGGCGGATGCGGCCTGACGCGCACTGAGCAGCGTTTGCGCGACGATCTTGCGCTCGGGCAATTTGACCAGCTTCACGGCCAAGCCCACCGATACGGTCGGCGACCCTGCGGTGCGCGGATCGGGCGAATCGTAGACCGCTTCGAAATGGCGCAGGTCGCCTTCGATCTCGTAATCGGCGCGCAGGTCGAGCGTGTCGGGGCCGACCGCGGCTACCGCCCGGCTGTTTTCGAAAGCCTCGACCAGTACCGCCCGGATCATCGCCGGCGTGCGATCGGCCCAATCCCCGTCGGCCAGATAATCGAGGCCGTTAGCCGCCCGCACCACCGCGATACGCCGCAATTCCAGCCCCTCCGGGGCATAGGGCGCGTCGACCACAATCTGCGCGTCGGTGTGCGGCA
>JAFAWI010000669.1 GCA_019241915.1 Alphaproteobacteria bacterium | reverse complement strand
GTCACCTGGTCATGGCAGAAGGCGTTGGGCGGGGAGGCGGCGCACGGGATGATCGCGCTGTCGCCGCGCGCGGTCGAGCGGCTCGAGAGCTACACGCCGCCCTGGCCGCTGCCCAAGGTGTTCCGGATGACCGCCAACGGCCGGTTGATCGAAGGGTTGTTTCGCGGCGAGACGATCAACACGCCGTCGATGCTGTGCATCGAGGACGCGCTCGACTCATTGCGCTGGGCCGAGAGCGTCGGCGGTCTTGACGGCTGCATCGGCCGCGCCGAAAGCAATCTGGCCGTCGTCGCCGAGTGGGTCGCCCGCACACGCTGGATCGAATTCCTCGCAGAGGAGCCGGCGACGCGCTCGTGCACCTCGCCGTGCCTGATGATCAGCGACCCGGTTTTTTCGGCATTGCCGCTCGAGACGCGTTTCACCGCGTCGCGGCGGCTGTTGGCGCGGCTCGATGCCGAGGGTGTCGGCTACGATCTCGCGACGCACCGCGCCTCGCCGCCGGGTATTCGCATCTGGACCGGCGCGACGGTCGAGAAAAGCGATGTCGAGGCTCTGCTGCCGTGGCTCGATTGGGCCTGGGCAGAGGAGCGCGACGCGGCAAAAGCCGCCTGACGACGAGCGGCCGGGCCTTCCGTTTGCATGCCGGTGGCTTAACGGCCTGAGCCTTAATTCCGGGATTGCCGATGCCAAAAGTTCTGATCGCCGACGAGCTCAGCCCGCGGGCCGTCGCCGTGTTCGCCGAGCGTGGGGTCGAGGCGGATGTCGCGACCGGGCTCGGCGCCGACGAACTCGCCGGCCGCATCGGCGGATATGACGGACTTGCGGTGCGTTCGGCGACCAAGGTGACGCCGGCGTTGATTGCCGCCGCCGACCGGCTCACCGTTATCGGTCGCGCCGGCATCGGCGTCGACAATATCGACGTCCCGGCCGCGACGCAGCGCGGCATCGTCGTGATGAACACGCCTTACGGCAACGCGATCACCGCGGCCGAGCACACGATCGCGATGATGTTCGCGCTGGCGCGGCAGATCCCGTCGGCCGACCGGTCGACGCAAGCCGGCAAATGGGAGAAGTCGCGCTTTATGGGGGTCGAGCTCACGGGCAAAACGCTCGGCATCATCGGCTGCGGCAATATCGGCGCGATCGTCGCCGACCGGGCACAAGGCCTCAAGATGCGCGTGATCGGCTATGACCCGTTCCTGTCCGCCGAGCGCGCGATCGATCTCGGGATCGAGCGCGTAAGCCTCGACGAACTGTTGGCGCGGGCCGATTTTGTCACGCTGCACACGCCGATGACCGACGCGACCCGCGGCATGCTCGATGCCCGCGCGCTGGCCAAGCTCAAGCCCGGCGCCCGCATCGTCAATTGCGCGCGCGGCGGCCTCATCGTGGAGGAGGATCTGGCCGAAGCGCTCGATCGCGGCTGGCTCTCCGGCGCGGCGATCGACGTCTTTGTCACCGAACCGGCGACCGCGAACCCGCTGTTCGGCCGCGACAATGTCGTGGCGACGCCGCATCTCGGCGCGGCGACCGCCGAGGCGCAGGAGAATGTCGCGGTCCAGATCGCCGAACAGATGGCCGATTTTCTGCTCACGGGCGCCGTGAACAACGCCGTCAATATGCCCTCGCTCAGCGCCGAGGATGCCTTGCGGCTGAAGCCCTACATGAAGCTCGCCGAGCAGATCGGCGGCTTCGCCGGCCAGCTCGCGGAAACCGGGATCAAGTCAGTGGCGATCGAATACGAAGGGGCGATTGCCGAGCTCAACGTGAAGCCGCTGACCGCCACCGCCCTGACGGGTCTGCTCGCGCCGCAGCTCGCCGCGGTCAACATCGTCAATGCGCCGGTGCTGTGCCGCGAACGCGACATTCGGGTCAGCGAAACCCTGCAGCCGCAATCGGGCGATTATCAGATGCTGATGCGCATCACCGTGACGGCCGAGGATGGCGTCCGCTCTGTCGCCGGGACCGTCCTTGCGGGCGATAAGCCGCGGTTGGTTGCTGTGGAGGGCATCCCGCTTGAAGCCGAGCTCGGCGAGCACGTGCTGTTCGTGCGCAACATCGACCGGCCGGGGTTTATCGGCGCCCTCGGCAATACGCTCGGCTCTGCCGGGATCAACATCGCAACGCTGCATCTCGGCCGGACCGCCCCGGGACAGGATGCGATATGCCTTGTCGGCGTCGACCAGCCGGTAACCCCGCCAGTGCTTGAGGCGGTTCGCGGCTTGCCTCATGTCGTGCAGGTCAAGGCGCTGAAATTCTGAGGTTTCGAGGGCCAAAAATGCGAAACCGCGGCCGGGGGTAGGCCGCGGTTTCGAGTTCCGTCGACTTGAGCGGAACTGCCTTGCACCGTCGAGGGTGGGGGAAGTGACGATGCAGTCTGCATTCTGTAAGCGGTTTC
Organism: Alphaproteobacteria bacterium; assembly: GCA_019241915.1. Lineage (GTDB taxonomy): Bacteria > Pseudomonadota > Alphaproteobacteria > ATCC43930 > CGMCC-115725 > DATARH01. The sequence continues at coordinate 2,343 of JAFAWI010000669.1, read as the reverse complement.
AAAAAGATGCAATAGTTATCCACCTAATCAATCGCATATTTGTAGTTAAGAAAGCTTGTTAGCCGGCAAAGCGCGGCGGCAAGGCTGCGCCGCCGGCGCCGACCGAGTTGATGCGCCGCATAAACCCGCGCGGGGTCGGCTGGCCGCGCTGCGATGCCGATCGCCGCGGAAGGTCGCTTTCTCGCCGCGCAGCATGCAATATTCCGCGCATGAACGATGTTCCGCAGGCGGCGCTGCTGCCAGCCGGCCTCTACGACCTGCTGCCGCCTCAGGCCGAGCTCGAAGCCGACGTGACGGCGCGGCTGATGGCGGTGTTGCAGGCGCACGGCTATGAGCGGGTCAAGCCGCCGCTGGTCGAGTTCGAGGAGACGCTGCTCTCGGGCGCCGGCGCCGCGATGGGCAGCGACACGTTTCGCATCATGGATCCCATTTCGCACCGGATGATCGGGGTGCGCGCCGACATGACGCCGCAGGTCGCCCGCATCGCTGCAACCCGGCTCGCCCACCGGCCGCGCCCGCTGCGCCTGAGTTACGCCGGGCAGGTGCTGCGGGTCAGGGGATCGGAGGTCAGGCCGGAGCGGCAGTTTGCGCAGGCCGGGGCGGAATTGATCGGCGGGGCAGGGCCCGACGCCGATGTCGAGGCGATCGCGGTTGCCGCCGAGGCGCTGGTCGCCTCCGGGGTGCCGGACCTGTCGGTCGACCTGACGATGCCGACGCTTGTTCCGGCGGTCGCCGAGGCCTTCGGGATCGCCGGCGATCGCGCGGCGGGCTTGCGGGCTGCACTCGACCGCAAAGACGCCACCGCGGTTTCGGCGCTGCCCGGCAGGGCGGGCCCGCTGCTCTCGGCGCTGCTCTCGGCAGCCGGTCCGGCGGGCCGCGCGAGGCGTGCGCTGTTTGGTCTCGATTTGCCGGAGCGCGCGGCCGTCGAGCGGGCGCGTCTCGCGGCGGTGCTCGACGGCCTCGCCGCCGCCATGCCAAAATTGAAACTGACGGTCGATCCTGTCGAGAACCGCGGCTTTGAATATCATACCGGGATCAGCTTTACGTTTTTCAGCCGGATCGATCCCAGGGTCGCGGGGCTCGGCGAGTTGGGGCGCGGCGGGCGCTACGATGCCGGCGGCCCGGCACTGCCCGAGGCCGCGACCGGCTTCACGCTCTATACGGATATGATCCTGGCGACGCTGCCGGCGGTGCAGCGCCGGCAGCGTCTGCTGCTGCCGTTGCGCGCCGACCGCGCCCGCGCGGCAGAATTGCGCGCGGCGGGATGGACGACCGTCGCCGCGCTCGAGGTCTGCAGCGACTGGCACGCCGAGGCGCGCCGCCTCGCGTGCGATCATGTGCTCGAAAACGGCGAGCCGGCGGCGGTGCGCAGCGGGAGAGGGTGATGGGCAACGTCGCCGTGGTCGGCGCCCAGTGGGGCGACGAGGGAAAGGGCAAGATTGTCGATTGGCTCGCCGAGCGGGCCGAGATCGTCGTGCGCTTCCAGGGCGGCCACAATGCCGGCCATACGCTCGTCGTGGGCAACGTCGAATACAAGCTGAGCCTGCTGCCATCGGGTGTGGTGCGCGGCACGCTGTCGATCATCGGCAACGGGGTCGTCGTCGATCCCTGGGCGCTCGCCGCCGAGATCGAGACGATGCGCGGCAAGGGGCTCGACATCTCGCCGAAGAACTTGAAGCTCGCCGATAATGCGGCGCTGATCCTACCGTCGCACGGTGCGCTCGACCGGGCGCGCGAAGAGCGGCGAGGCGCCAAAAAAATCGGCACCACCGGTCGCGGCATCGGCCCCGCCTATGAGGACAAGGTCGGACGGCGCGCGATCCGGGTGTGCGACCTCGCCGATCCGCGGGCGCTCGAAGACCGGGTCGACGAGGTGCTGCTGCATCACAACGCGCTGCTGCGCGGGCTGGAGGCGCCGGAAGTCGACCGCGCCGCGCTGCTCGCCGAACTGCGCGCTGTGGCGCCGAAGGTGCTGCCCTATGCCGCCTCGTGCTGGCGCATTCTCGACGAGGCGCGGCGCGCCGGGCGGCGCATCCTGTTCGAGGGCGCGCAGGCGGCGATGCTCGATGTCGATCACGGCACCTACCCCTACGTCACCTCGTCAAACACCCTGGCCGGCCAGGCGGCGGCCGGCGCCGGCGTCGCACCGTCGGCGGTCGGTTTTGTGCTCGGGATCAGCAAGGCCTACACGACCCGCGTCGGCAGCGGGCCGTTTCCGACCGAGCTGACCGATGATATCGGCCAGAGATTGGGCGACCGGGGCAAGGAGTTCGGCGTCGTCACCGGCCGGCGGCGGCGGTGCGGCTGGTTCGATGCGGTGATGGTGCGGCAGGCGATCAAGTT
>JAFAWI010000556.1 GCA_019241915.1 Alphaproteobacteria bacterium | reverse complement strand
CAGCAGTGCGTCGAACGAGGCGCGGTCGAGCGGGCCGATGCGGACGATAACCGGCGCCGGCGAGCGCCACGCACGGATCCCGACTGTGGCATCGACGCCGAGCCGGGCGCCCGTGCCGCTGCTGCTTCCGCCCAGCCGGCAGTATTCAGCCGCCGGCAGTAGGCGCCAGGCACCGGGCGGCTGGATAATCTCGACCGGCCGGTCGAGCCAGCCCGACACGGCCGCGCGCAACTCTTCGGCTGACGGCGCTGCATTGTCCGCCGCGGCGGCCAGCTCAAACCCGGGTGCGAGGAGCGGGAACAGTTGTGGCGCCTCCTCGCCGGCCGGCTCAGGCGCCGGGGTGCTCGCCGGCGGCGCGGCGGGCTCATCGTCGAGCGGGAGTTCTTCGGCAGCGGCCGGGGTTGCTGGCTCGGCGGACGCTGCGGCGGCATCCTCGCTTTCGGCGACATTGAGGCGCACGCGATAAGCCCGGATCGGGCGGGCGATGTTCTTGAGCTGCTGCTCCCCCATGTCGTCGAAGACGAGATCGATGCGGCCGTAGGCGTCCTCTTGCACCCGCTCCGACACGCAGATGCCCCCGGGCTCGGCGATGCCCTCCAGGCGCGCCGCGATATTGACGCCGTTGCCGAAGATGTCGCCGTCCTCGACGACGATGTCGCCCTGATGGACGCCGATCCGCAGCATGAAGCGGCGCTCCGGAGCCTCGTCGTGTTGCGCGGCCATCGCCATCTGAACATCGCGGGCGCAACGGAGGGCGTCGATCACGCTGTTGAACTCGACAAGAAACCCGTCGCCGGTGGTTTTCACCAGGCGCCCGCTGTTTTCGGCGATTTTCGGGTCGAGGAGCTGGGAGCGCAGCGCCCGCAGGCGCACCAGCGTGCCTTCCTCATCGAGCCCCATGAGCCGCGAATAGCCGACCAGATCGGCGGCAAGGACCGCGGCGAGGCGGCGGGTTGCAGCCATGGCCCGGTCAGACCGGCGGATGCGGGTGCGGACCGCTCCGGCGACCCTCGCCACCGCACTGACGACCGATATGGCCTCTGCGGAAAACCGGCCGATCCGACAACCGTCGCGCAATCTTCATCGTTCGGTCTCGCCTCGGACAGAAAATGTCGTCGGTTGCATCTAACCATCGGTTGAGCGGCCTCGACAAGGCCGCCTCGGCATGGCCGAGCGCTCGAATTTTATTCGAAAAGTCGGCAATGGTTCGGCTAAGCTGAACCGTCGGGGATAGTGCCGGTGCTTGACCCGGCTTTTCGGAAGCTGTCAATATTTTGGCCTTATTCTATCGCTGGTTGGAACCAGGATGACCGCCCGCTCCTAGGAACAAGAGATCGCATGCCGCTGAGCCTCAACATGCTGCGCTGTCCCGCCAGCGTACGGCCACAGTCCCGGACTGTGGAAGGGGGCGAGTTTGCGATCGGCCGCGGGCCGGGCAATGACTGGGTTTTACCCGATCCGGAGCGGTTTCTGTCAAAGCGGCACTGCGTGCTGGCGTGTCACTCGGGCGGCTGGAAAGTCATCGACCATTCGACCAACGGCACGTACGTCAACCGCGAGCGTGCGCCGATCGGCCGCGGGCACGTGCATCCGCTCAAGGATGGCGACCGGCTGCACATGGGCACCTACGAAATCGAAATCCGGATGATCGACGACACGATGGTGACGCACCATCGCGGGTCGCGTGCGGCCCATGCCCCCGAGCCGGTGACGCAAGGGGCGATGGCGACGACCCGGACCGGCCTCGACAATTCGCTGCCGACGCGCACCGGCCTCGAGTCCACGACCGGAACCCGGCCGATGACCGAGATGAAGTTGCCGGTCGATTACGATCCGCTGGCGCCCGACCCGACGATTGACGGCGGGCTGACCGGCGCCGCCCAACGTGTGACGCTGCCCGAGGACTGGGACCTCGACACCGATCTGTCGAATGCGGTGCATGCTGCGGCGATCGCGAAACATGCGCCGGCGCCCGACCTCAACCACAACCTGCTGGCGGCATTCCTGCAAGGCGCGGGTCTCAACGAGGTGCTGCCTGCCGATTCCGTGGCGGCCATGGAGGCGCTGGGAGCAATTTTCCGCCAGATGATTTACGGCCTGCGCCAGGTGATGATCGCGCGGGCCAGGCTGAAGGCCAAGTTTCGCATCGAGCAGACCGGGATCCGCAGCCACGGCAACAACCCGCTCAAGTTTTCGGCAAGCGACGACGATGCCTTGGCGACATTGGTGGGCAGCGCCCGACATGGCGACAAGGACGCGATCGATGCCGTCGCCGACGCGCTCAACGACATCCGGCTGCACGAGCTGGCGACGGTGAGCGCCATGCAGGCAGCCGTCGCGGACCTCCTTGCCCAGCTCGAACCGGCGAAATTTTGGGAGAGCGGCGACACCGGGTTCAACCTGGTGCCGGCGCAACGCAAGGCGCGCGCCTGGGATGCGTTCGAAGCGCAACACGACCGCTTGCGCAAGTCGCTCGCCGACGGCCTCGACAGCGCTTTCGGCAAGGCCTTTGCAAGAGCTTACGAACTGGCGCTGGCCGATATCACGGCGAAGGAGAGTTAGGCCCGGCGGGCTTATACGAGGTCGAAGGCGAGCGCGGCGGCTACGGCAACCGCAGGGGGAGGATCAAGCGCAAACCGCATGACGTGGACAAACCGGGTCGTCTGGCAAGAGGGAATGTTTCTGCGGGCGCAGCACTTCCAGCAGCAGGATCGCTGGGTGGAGGGGCTGGTGCGCGCGCGCACGGCATTTCTGCAGCCCTACCCGTGGGGGCTAGCCGAAATGGCGGTCGACCAGGACGCCCTGGGCTCCGGCCGGTTCGCGCTGAGCAGCGCCGTCGGCGTCTTCGAGGACGGGACGCCGTTTGCGATCCCCACCGAGAGCGACCATCCGGCGCCGCTGGACTTGACCGACGCGGCGCGCAACGCGGTCGTCTACCTGGCCATGCCGATACGCCAAGCCGGTGCTGCCGAGATCGCCGACGACGGCGGCCGCTACGGCCCGAGCCAGTTCGAGGCGCCTGACACGCATTCGGCAACGCCGCAGCCGGCGCCGCTGCAGATTGCCCGATTGCGGCTTCGCTACCTCCTCGACGGCCAGGATCGCAGCGGCTATCTCTGCATCGGCCTCGCCCGGATTGCCGCCGTGGCCTCCAACCGGCGGGTGACGCTCGACGATGGCTGGATCCCGCCGGCGCTGGTTTGCGCGGCCGCCGAGCCGCTCGGCGGGTTTCTCGCCGAGCTGGCCGGGACGCTCAATCAACGCGGCGAGACGTTGGCAGCGAGATTGACCGCCGGGTCGGATGCGGTCGCGCTCGCCAACCTGCAGGCGGTCAATCGCTGGCAGACGCTGATCGCGCATTGGGAGCAGACGCGCACGGCGCATCCCGAGGAGCTGTACCGCGCCGTCGTTCAGATGGCCGGGGAGCTGGCGACGTTCAGCGAGACCGGCAAACGGCCCAAGCCGTACCCTGGCTATCGGCATGACGACTTGCAGCAAAGCTTTGCGCCGGTGATGGCAGACCTGCGGCGCGCGCTGAGCGGCGAGCACGAGACGATCAACATTCCGCTGCAGGACCGCCGGTACGGCGTGCGCATCGGCCCGATCGGCAACCGGGCCATCCTGCAGTCGTCCCGCTTTGTCCTGACGGTGCGCGCCGATGCGCCGACCGAGGCGCTGCTGCGGCTGTTTCCCAACCAGGTGAAGATCGGCGCGATCGAACACATCCGCGAGCTGGTCAACGAAGCGGGCCACGGCATTGGCCTGCGTCCGCTGTCCGCGCCGCCGCCGGACCTCCCCGCCGCCGCAGGCGCCGCCTGCTTCGAACTGGATCGCGGCAGCGCGCATTGGCAGCAACTGCAAAATTCGAGCGGGTTTGCCATCCACGTCTCGGGCGACGTGGCCAATCTTCGGCTCGAATTATGGGCGATCCGCGGGTAGTCTCGGTGAGACAAGCAACCCAGGCGCCCGCTAAATTGTCCTCCGCGATGACAAATCTGCTGAGGGGGTTGTGCCGCTTGGCACGGCCCCGCCGCTTCGCTAGGTTGCCGGCCGTGAGCGAGCAAGAGTTCAACGCGGAAGTCAGCGCCGACGGCCGGTTCGGCGCCTCGGCCATCACCCACCCCGGATCGCGGTCGTATAACGAGGACAGCTATATCAGCTGCCCCGAACTCGGCGTTTGGGCGGTCGCCGACGGCGTCGGCGGGCATGAAGGCGGCGAGATCGCCTCGCGCAGCATTGTCGAGGCGCTGCGCAACGTGCCGCCCGGCCTCACGCTCGCCGAAATGATCCCGGAAGTGCGGCTGCGCCTGCGCGACGTTCACCTGAACCTCCAGGCCGAGGCGGCGCGGCGCGGGCGCGACGTCGTGATGGCCTCGACGGTTGTCGTGCTGCTGGCCAGCGGCAACCATTTCGCCTGCCTCTGGGCCGGCGACTCGCGCGCCTATCTGTTGCGCAACGGCCTCATTCGCCAAGTCACCCAGGACCACAGCCTGGTGCAGGAGATGCTGAACGCGCGGGTGATCAGCGAGGACGAGGCGATCACGCATCCGCGCTCGAACGTGATCACGCGTGCCGTCGGGGCGGGGGCGCCCGAGCTCGAGCTCGACGAGGTGAGCGACCGTCTCGATACCGGCGACCGCTTCCTGCTGTGCAGCGACGGCCTGTGGAAGATGATGGGATCGACCGAGCTGGCCGGTATCCTGGCGGTGAGCGGCAACGCGGTGCCGGCCGAACGCCTGCTGGCGACCGCGCTCCAGCGTAAGGCGGACGACAACGTGACCGTGATCACGGTGCAAGTCGGGCCCGGCTGATCCTGTTTTGCCGCGTTGCCGCGGCGGAGCGCGCGCCGCCGCCCCACCGAAATCAGCTCAAAAAATGCACCCGAGGGGGGCGGCCCCGCCTACTGCGCCGCGGTGTGGATGAATGTCGTCGCTTCGAGCGTCGACGCGCCCCCGGCGGCGCGCGCCAGCCGCAGCGCGTTGGTCAGGTCGTGCAGATAGCTGTCAGCCGGCTCGATCACCGGGCGGTTGGCGCCGAGGTTGAGCGGCCGCGGCGTCGCGATCACCGAGATCAATTCGGTGCCGAACGGTTCGCCGCCGACCAACCAATCGGGGTCGGGCCCATCCATGCGGCGATGCAGGAAACGCCGGGTTTCGCCAGGCCCCATCTGCGTGTTCAACGTGAACGGGTTCGGCCACATGTGCAGAACCTGGTTGTCGAGCGTGAAATAATCGATGCGCACGACAACCGGATAGGTCGCCAGCGACTGCACCTCGACCTGGATCGCCTCGTTCGGGTGCAACACCGGTTCGCCCAGCAGCCGCGCTTCGAGCAGCCCCGTCGCGGCGATGCCGTCGCGCTCGTAACTGTTGATGAGGACGACCGAGCGGCATAGCGGCGCCGGTATCACATCGACCTTGACATCGGGCCGCTGCGGCGCCGGCACGCCGTCAGCGATCTTGACCAGCTTGGCGCGGTCCTGCTCGTCCGGCACGCTGCCGGAGAGCATCAGCACGCCGTTCGCTCCAGAGCGCACGCGAACCGCGGCACAATTGATGCCCTTCAGCGCCTCGTCGATGTCGGCCCGTAAATTGGGGGGAGGCGGGAGCACGGCCAGCTGCGGGTTGCCCGGCGCCGGCGGCGCCGGCGGCATCGGTGCGGGTGCAGGGGCCGCGGGGGGCGGCGTCTGCGGCAGCGAGGCCTGCGGCTCGGGCTTCGTGGGCGGTGTGGGCGGCGGCGGTGTCGGGGCCGCGGGCGGCGGGGTCTGCGGCAGCGAGGCCTGCGGCTCGGGCTTGGCGGGCGGTGCGGGCGGCGGCGGTGTCGGGACCGGCGGCGGCGTCTGCGGCAGCGAGGCCTGAGGCTCGGGCTTGGT
>JAFAWI010000415.1 GCA_019241915.1 Alphaproteobacteria bacterium | reverse complement strand
CAAGACGACGCCGACAAGGCGCGCGAATATGCTGCCTTTGTCGCCGATCTGCGGCTGGCCGCGCCACGGTTCGAGCGCGCCGAGGCGCGGCGCCGTTCCGCGGCCAAGGCCCGCCTGTCGGCATAACCGCCGCGCGCCGATAAGCTGCACCCGCTGGAGGCCACCGCAGCCGCTACCGCCGGCGCGGTCCCTGCCCGCTGCCGGCGCTCACTGCGCCGGGCTTTGGCATACGAACCCCTAATCGGACAAGTCTCGACTGTCGTTTTTGGGCGTCAATCCGACGCACGCTTCGGGGGAACCCGCAACCCGAGTGCCCGTTTTCAGGTCAACCGGGAGGCGAGATGAGGCAGCCGGATCGACGAAAGGTTCTGGGCGCCATGGCTCTCGCCTTGGCGGGCGCGCCGGTGCGCGGCGACGCCTCCCTTCTGCAAGGATCGGTGCCGTGGGTGCCGGAGCATACCTCGCCGCCGCCGGCCCTCGAGCCTCGCGGCTGGACCTATTTCACCGCCGAAGAAGCAGACGCGGTCGAGGCGCTGGTCGATCGCCTGATCCCGCCCGATCCGGAAACGCCGGGTGGCAAGGATGCCGGCTGCGCGGTTTACATCGACCGTCAACTCGCCGGGCCCTACGGCCGCGATGAAGGCCTCTACAACAGCGGGCCGTTCAACGAGGGCAGCAAGGAGCAGGGACCGCAAAGCTCTCTCAAACGGGCGCAGCTCTACCGCCAGGGGCTGGCTGCACTCGACAAGCATTGCCGCGAAGCCAACGACGGCCGCCCTTTTGCCGAACTTAATGACGAGCAGAAGGACGCGGTCATCGGCGACCTGGAAAACGGCAAAATCGACCTTGGCGTCAAAGGCGGAAGTTTCTTCAAACAGCTGCTCAAGGACACGCAGCAGGGCTTCTTCGCCGACCCGATCTATGGCGGCAACCGCGACATGGTCGCGTGGAAGATGATCGGTTTCCCCGGCGCCCACTACGACTACCGCGACTGGATCGACCGCCACAACGAGCGCATCCCGCTGCCGCCGGTCGGCATCGCCAACCACCCCGACTGGAAAGGCTGAGATGGCCCGCAAGCTGCCGGCTAAAGACGTGGTCATCGTCGGCCTCGGCTGGACAGGGTCGATCCTCGGCTGGGAGTTGGCGCAGGAGGGCCTCGACGTTGTCGCCATCGAACGCGGCCCATGGCGCAACACAGCGACCGATTTTCCGCCGTCCTATGCCCAGGACGAATTGCGTTACCGCATCCGTCACGACCTGTTCCTGCGCCCGGCGCAAGTGACGGTGACGTTTCGTAACAAGGACGACGAGACAGCCCTACCGGTACGCGATTGGGGCGCCTTCATGCTCGGCAACGGGGTCGGCGGTGCCGGCGTCCACTGGAATGCGGAGACCTGGCGCTTCCTGCCCACCGACTTCACCTTGAAGTCGCACTTGACACAGCGCTACGGTGCGAAGTTTCTGCCGCCGGACACGACGATCCAGGACTGGGGCGTCACCTACGACGAGCTCGAACCGCAATACGACAAATTCGAATATCTGTGCGGCACCTCGGGCCAAGCCGGCAACCTCAACGGGACGATCCAGCAGGGCGGCAACCCCTTCGAGGGTGCCCGCTCGCGGCCCTACCCGAATCCGCCACAGAAGCAAGGGTTTGGCCACGCGTTGTTCGCCAAGGCTGCGGCGGAGATGGGCTATAAGCCCTTTCCGCAGCCGTCGGGCAACATGTCGCAAGCCTACACCAACCCCCTCGGGGTCGAGCTGGGGCCATGCACCTATTGCGGCTTTTGCGAATGGTTCGGCTGCGGCAATTACTCGAAAGCCAGCCCGCAGACGACGATCCTGCCGGCGCTGCTGCGCCGACCCAACTTCAGCGCGCGGACCGAATGCGAGGTGACGAAGATCAACCTCGACCGTTCGAGGAAACGGGCGACCGGGGTCACATTTATTGACAGCTCCGGCACCGAGTGGGAACAGCCTGCCGAGCTGGTCCTGCTCTGCGCGTTTCAAT
>JAFAWI010000685.1 GCA_019241915.1 Alphaproteobacteria bacterium | reverse complement strand
CGCTTAAAATGTACCCGCGCGACGCACCCTGCAGTCGCCCGGCCGCATCCATCGGCCGGCCGAACTTGGTCGCAAGCACGATGTCCTTGCGCCGCGGCCCGAGCGCCCGGCCGAGGTATTCCTCGGCGCCGCCCCGCTCGCCGTAGGTGTCCGCGTTGTCGAACAGGGTGATGCCGAGATCGAGCGCCTTGTGCACGACCCGCTGCGTCGCAGCATAGTCGATCCGGCCCGCGAAGTTGTTGCAGCCGAGCCCGACCAGCGACACCGCCAGCCCCGACAGGCCGAGATTGCGCTGTTCCACCGGCGCTCCGTTATCCTGAGCACCGGACACTACAGGCGCGCCCCGGGGCAAGCGAGTCGTTAGAGATGGCTCCTCGCAAAACGCGCCAGTTTCGCCAACGAAACCAATTGCCAAGCCCAGGACGATGCGTGACAGTTCGACTAAAGATCGCGCATAACGCGAAGCCGTCGAGCGTCGGAGGAAGCCCATGCAAGGCAACGGGTCCCGCGGGTACCGCGTCTGGTACTTGCTGCTGCTGGTGCCGTATCTCGCGATGGTGTGGGTGTCGAGCTACAACAAGCTCGAACCCGAATGGGCCGGCATCCCCTTCTTCTACTGGTACCAGTTGCTGTGGATCTGGATCGGCTCGGCGCTGACCGTGATCGTCTATTTCGCGACCCGTTCGCATCACCGCTGAGACGAGACTCGCGCCATGCCGATCGACTGGACCGCCCTCGTCGTCTTTGTGCTGCTGTTTGTGCTGATCGCGGCGCTTGGCTTTGTCGCCGGCCGCTGGCGCCGCGGCGATCTCGACCTGATCGAGGAATGGGGTCTCGCCGGCAGCCGCTTTGGCACGGTCGTCACCTGGTTCCTGTTGGGCGGCGACCTCTACACCGCCTACACCTTTATCGCGGTGCCGGCGCTGATGTTCGGCGCCGGGGCGATCGCGTTCTTTGCGGTGCCGTACACGATCATGGTCTACCCGTTCGTGTTTGTCGTCTTCCCGCGGCTGTGGCAGGTGGCGCGGCACAACGGCTACATCACCGCCTCCGATTTCGTGCGCGGGCGCTACGGCAGCCGCTGGCTGGCGCTCGCGGTCGCGGTCACCGGCATCGTCGCGACGATGCCCTATATCGCGCTGCAGCTGGTCGGCATTCAGGTCGTCATCGCCGGGCTCGGCATCGAGGGCGCCGGCTGGATGGCCGACCTGCCGCTCGTCATCGCTTTTGTGGTTCTCGCCGCCTTCACTTACGCCAGCGGACTGCGCGCCCCCGCCGCGATCGCCATCGTCAAGGACACGCTGATCTGGATCACGGTGATCGCCGCGGTCGTGGTGATCCCGATCCAGCTCGGCGGTTACGGCAAAATCTTCGCCGCGATCCCGCCGGCCAAGCTGCTGCTGGCGCCCGGCCCGGCCAATGCGCTGCTGCCCTATAGCGGCTACTTCACGCTGGCGCTCGGCTCGGCTTTGGCGCTGTTCCTCTACCCGCACGCGATGACCGGCGTCTTGAGCGCCAGCTCGCGCGGCGCGGTCAGCCGCAACGCCGCGCTGCTGCCGGCCTATTCGTTCCTGCTGGCGCTGATCGCGCTGCTCGGCTTTATGGCGCTCGCGATCGGGGTCGACAAGGCGCCGCAATTCGCCGACTACGCCAAGGCGTACCCGCGCAATTTCTCGGTGCCGGCGCTGTTCATCGCGGTCTTCCCGTCGTGGTTTGTCGGCGTCGCGTTTGCCGCGGTCGCGATCGGTGCGCTGGTGCCGGCGGCGATCATGTCGATCGCCGCGGCCAATCTGTGGACCCGCAACATCTACAAGGAGTTTGTCAACCCGACCTGCACCCCGGCACAAGAATCGCAGATGGCCAAGGTGGTCTCGCTGGTCGTCAAGTTCGGGGCGCTGGTGTTCATCGTCTTCATCCCGCTGCAATACGCGATCAACCTGCAGCTGCTGGGCGGCGTCTGGATCATCCAGACCTTGCCGGCGGTCGTCATCGGCCTCTACACCCGCTGGCTCAACGAAAAGGCGCTGCTCGCCGGCTGGCTTGTCGGCATCGTCATCGGCACCGGGCTCGCCGCGGCGCAGGGCTTCACGCCGGTGACCGCGGTGCCGGTCGGCAGTTATGTGCTGCCGTCGTACACCGCATTGGCGACGCTGCTGCTCAACTTCGTCGTCGCGATCGTGCTGACGCCGCTGTTCAACGCGACCGCGGCGCGCGGCATCGACGAGACGCGCGTCGAACACTACACCTGACGGCGGCGCCTGGTGCGCGCGCGGCGGCTCGCGACCTTCGCCATCGCGGCCGCCGCAGCCATCGTTGTTCTCGTCGCCAGGCCAAGGCATATCGTTCACCTCCCGGCGTTGGTGTTTCAGGGCTGCCCGGGCTGGCTGTTCTTGCCGCTGGAGTTGGAGGTCAACCCCAACAGGGCGGCCAATTTCGCCGCTAAGATCGCGGCCATCGACAATGTCGCGCACCACCTCGCCCGTCGGCACGTCACGCTCGTCGTCGTCGTGGTTCCCGACCGGTCGCGTGTCGAGGCCGGCCGGCTTTGCCCGTTGCATCGCCCGCCCGAATTGGACGGCCGCTACGGCGCGATCATCGGCAGCCTCGAGCAGTTGGGCATCAGGGCGATCGATCTTCGGGCGCCGCTGCAAGCGGCCGGCGCCGACACGTTCTACCGCACCGACACGCATTGGAACGAGCTTGGGGCCAGAACGGCGGCGGAAGCGGTCGCGGCCCAGCTGCGCGAATGGGGGCTTGCCTCGCGGCAGCGCGCCGAATTTCGTCTCTCGACCAAGCCCCCCACCGAGCGGGTCGGCGACCTCGTCCGCCTGCTCAACGACTTCAACGGCACCGGAACCCTGTTGCGCCCGCCCGGAGACATCGAGGCGGCGACGGTCATCGAGCAAGTGGCGCCGCCCGGCATCGGCCTCCTCGACGATGTGCCGCCGCCGGACACCGTCCTGCTCGGCACCTCGTATTCGACAGTCGCCAATTTTGCCGGCTTCCTCGCCGTCGCGCTCGGCGCGCCGCTCGACAACCGGGCGAAAGCCGGCGGCGCTTTGCTCGGCGCCGTCAGGGCCTATCTTGCCGATCCGGCCTTGGACAAAGCGCCGCCGCGCGTCGTGCTTTGGGAGATGCCCGAGCGCATCCTCGATGAACCGCTGCCGGCGGCCGAACGCGAATGGGCACAACAACTCGAATCGAGCCGCTGATCGTCGGTCGACCGCACCCCAAGCCTTTGGTTTGCCCAACGCATCGTCTAGCATTGCGTTATGCCGTCCGCCGCAGCCTCGCCCCTTCCCGCCCGCGCCCAAGCCCTCTTCGATTTCTGGTTCGGGCCTTCCGGCCACGCCGAGCGCTATCACCACAAGCAGATCTGGTTTCGCAGCACCGCCGAATTCGATGCCGCGGTGCGCGACAACTTCGCCGCCGATCACGCCGACGCCGTCGCCGGCCGGCTTCACAAATGGGAGGCCGAGCCGCTCTCGGCGCTGGCGCTGGTCATGCTGCTCGACCAGGTGCCGCGCAACATCTTCCGCTCGACCCCGCGCGCCTTCGCCAGCGACCACCTCGCGCTGGCGACGACACTGCGCGCGATGGAGCGCGGCTTCGACAGGCAGGTGCACGCGGCGTGGCGGCTGTTCTTCTACCTGCCGTTCGAGCACAGCGAGGTCCTCGAACACCAGCAGCGCGGCCTCGACCTGCTGCTCGCCTTGCCGCCGATCCCCGGCCGCCGCATGGCCGGGCACATGACCCGGCTGCATTGCGCGATCATCGAGCGCTTCGGCCGTTTCCCGCACCGCAACGCGATCCTCGGCCGGCCTTCGACCGAAGAGGAAATCGCCTTCCTCGTCGAATGCGAGCACCGCTTCGGCCAGCCGGCCCCGCCCTGATTGGAGCAAAGTCATGGCGATCACCGACATCCGCATCGCCGCGACTGGCGACTTCGCCGACGGGCATGCGTTCGGCGCGGCCGGCGGCTATGTCCGCATCAAGGGGGTCGCGCACGGCCTGCTCGACCCCGAGGCGGCCGGCAATAGGGTCATCGTCGATCTCGACAACGCGCCGCGCAACGCCGCCGGCCTCGTCGAATACGCCACCGATTTCGACATCCTGCGGCCCCGGGAGCCGTCGCGCGGCAGCGGTATTCTGGTCTACGACGTGCCCAACCGCGGCGCGAAGCGCATCTTCAACCTGCTCGACGATGTGCTGCCGAGTTCGCCCGGGTCAAACGACCCGAAGAACAAGGAAGACGCCGGGCTCGGTTTTCTGCTCGGGCGCGGCTATACGCTCGTCTGGTCGGGTTGGGACCCCGGCGCGCCGCGCGCCGATGGCGGGCTCGGCGCCGATTTCCCGCCGGTGCTGGAAAACGGCATTCCGATCGTCCGCCGCATCCGCGACGAGTTCCACATCGGCACGCGCGGTCCCGGCGACGGCAGCACGCGCCGCCTGTCTTACCCTGCCGCCTCGCTCGACCAGCCCGCCGCGCGGCTTACCGTGCGCGACCGCGAGAGCGACCGCCGTAGCGACATCCCGCGCGGCGGCTGGGAATTCGTCGACGACCGCACGA
>JAFAWI010000413.1 GCA_019241915.1 Alphaproteobacteria bacterium | reverse complement strand
TCCTTGTCGATCGCCGCCTTGGCGCCGATGACCCCCGCCGAGGCCGCACCGAGCGCCGATTTCGTCGCGGCGTTTCCGGTCGTCGCCGTCAGCCCCGCGAGCACCAGCCCGACGAGATCGCTGCCGAGCGTCACGCCGTTGCCGTCGCCATAGAGCCGCCGCTCGAAATCGGCGAACTCGATGTCGTAAGCGCGCATGCGGGCAAGGACGATTTCGTTGCGCTTCGCGGTGCACTGCACCGGATCGCTGCAGTGGGTGTACTGCTGCTCGGCCCCGCCGCCGTTGAAATAGGGCGCGAGGCTGGCCAGCGTCTGATCGGTGTTTTCGGGATCGTCGGGATAACCGCGGATCGGCGCGCAGCCGACGACAAAACCGACGCACCCGATCGTCGCCAAAATCGCGACCAGCTTTGAAAAGAGCCGTGGTCGGGCGATGCGCATCGGACCTCCGAGCAGGTCTGGCTGCAGTCGACGGCCCCTCTTGGCTCATCCGGAATTGGCGGGGGATGAACGATGCTACGTACGGTTGAAACCGGCTGTCAAGGTGAAGATGAAAAGGGGAATGGAGCCGTCGCTCAGCTTCGCCTCACCTTTCTGATACGGTGGTTGTTTGTGTCGCCGATATAGACGGCGCCGTCGGGACCGACGACCGCGCCGTGCGGGCGGTCGAGACCGGCCAGTTCCGCCGGGCCGCCATCGCCGCCGCCGCCCTGGCGGCCGCCGGCGAAGTTGCCGACGATGCCGGTTCTCGCGTCGATCCGCCGGATCGCGTGGTTTTCGGTGTCGACGATCAGCAGCGACCCATCGCGGTCGATCGCCATCTCCTTGGGCGCGTCGAATACCGCATCGCGTGCCGGCCCGCCGTCGCCGGCATAGCCGCGCGCGGTGGTGCCGGCGATCGTCGCGATGATCCCGGTCAGCGGATCGACCGCGCGCAGCGAACTGCCCTGCCGTTCGAGGATGTAGACCGTGCCGTCGGCGCCGACCTTGACCGCGCGCGCGCCGAACGTGCCGGCGCCGCTCGCGGGCCGGCCGTCGCCCGAATGCTCGGCGGCGCCGGTGCCGGCAAACGTCGCGATGACCCCGCTCGCCAGATCGACGACGCGCACCCGGTTGTCGGCCACATCGGTGATGTAGAGCCGCGTCTCGCCCGGGCCGAATGCCAGGCCGTTCGGCTCGGCGAGACCGGCCCGCTCGGCCGGGCCGCCGTCGCCGCCATAGGCCGCCTCGCCGGTTCCCGCCACGGTCGTGATCGCACCGGTCGCAGCGTCGATCCGCCGGACCCGGCGGTTGAGCCGGTCGGCGAGGTAGAGATTACCCTGGCGATCCACCGCCACGCCGTAAGGCTCGTTGAGCGCCGCTCCGGTTGCCGGGCCGCCGTCGCCGGAAAAACCCTTGTCGCCATTGCCGGCGATTGTGGTGATGATGCCGGTCGCCGCCTCGACCCGGCGGATGCGGTTGTTGAAGGTGTCCGAGAAATAGAGGTTCCCGGCGCGGTCGAAACAGAGGTCGAACGGGCCGTTGAGGCGCGCCTTTGCCGCGGGCCCGCCGTCGCCGCCAAAGCCTTTGTCGCCCGTTCCGACCGCCGTCGTGATCGTGTTAGCCATCCCCCTCCCCTGGCTTGCTGCTGCACCTTACCGGTAACGGGCCTCCTTATGCAGCCTGTCCCGCACCGGGAAACGCCGGGCCGGCCCACGGCCGATTTACCATATCGGTTAGCCAAGTCTTATCGCCTGGCAGCCACGATCGCTTGCCAAAGCACCGCCGCCGGAGGCACGAATGCCGAAAACCATTGCCGAACTCACGCGGGAATATGACCTTGCGCTAATCGAAGGTGGTGAATTTCGGCATCTATTAGCGTTCGCACACGCAGAAGGGCGACTCGCTGCAATTCTGCAAGACGCGGGTGTCGATCCTCGGCAGACACCACGACCCGCGTCTGGACGAAATCCGAGGCCTCGTCGAGACTGACGCCGCGCGGGGCCAGCACCATCTCGACGGTATACGACCCCGAAGACTCGGCCACTTTCGTGCTTCTGATTGTTAAAGACACGACCTTTTCCTCATTTATCCTGTTGTCCAGGTAGGTTTCGCCGCCCCGAGATCAAGCGAAACGCAGCGGTATTCGCTTGCATTGGCGCGATTGCCCGGCCGCGTCCGGGCCCGCCCGCCGCCCGCAATCCGCTGCGCCTCGCTGCCGACAAGTGCTAGGCTGCGCCATCTCCGACGGAGGATTCCATGGCGGCAGCAAGCAAACCCCGGCTGGTCGGCATCAACCATGTGGCGATCGAGGTCGGCGACATCGACGAGGCGCTGGCGTGGTACGGGCGCATCTTCGACTTCACCCTGCGCGGCAAGAGCGAACGCAACGCCTTCATCGACATGGGCGACCAGTTCGTCAACATGACGCTGGTCAAGGATTATGCGGTGCCGGGCGAGGAGAAGCGCCATATCGGCTTTGTCGTCGACGACCGCAGCCGCATCGTCGAACTGGCCAAGGCCGCCGGCGCCCGCTTTGTCGAGGGCCCGTTTCTCGACTTCCTCGACCCGTGGGGCAACCGGCTCGAAATCACCGAGTATTCGAACATCCAGTTCAGCAAGGCGCCCCATGTGATGCGTGGCATGGGCTTGCAGCTCGACAAGAACGACAGCGCCAAAAAGGAACTCGCCGGCAAGGGCATGACCGACGATGCCTGGGTTTAGGCTCAGCCTGATCGTCCGCGGCCAGCACCCGGCGGGCGACCCTGCCGCGCGTCTGGCGGACGACCTGGACCTGGTGCGCGCCGCCGACCGGCTCGGCTTTGACGGCGTCGTCAAGGGGTCGCATTTCAGTGCGGCGCCGTTCCAATCGGTGCAGCAGATCCCGTTCCTGTCGTACTGCGCGGCGATCGCCCCGCGTCTGCGGATCGTCTGCGGCCTCGTGCTGGTGCCGCTGCACAAGCCGCTCGAACTGGCGGAAAGCCTGGCGACGCTCGACCTGCTGTCCGGCGGCCGGCTCGTGTTCGGTGCCGGGATCGGCTACCGCGACGTCGAGTTCAAGGCGTTCGGCGTGCCGCGCGGCAAGCTCGGCGCGCGCTTCGAAGAGATCATGCTCGCGGTCAAGCGGTTGTGGACCGAGGATTGCGTCGACATGCAGGGCGACGGCTGGCAGCTCGACCACGCCGCCTGCCCGGTGAAGCCGGTGCAGCAGCCGGGGCCGCCGGTGTGGATCGGCGCCAACGCCGACGTCGCGGTCGAGCGCGCCGCGCGGATCGGTGATTGCTGGTACATCAACCCGCATAACACCCTGGCCACCATCGAGCGCCAGATGGACCTCTACAAGCGCGCGCTCGACGCCTGCGGCAAGCCGTTTCCGGCCGAGGTGCCGATGCGGCGCGAGGTCTTTGTCGCCGCCTCGCGCGCCGAGGCGATCCGGCTTGCCCAGCCCTATCTCGAAGAAAAATACCGCGCCTACCGCGCCTGGGGTCAGGACAAGGTGATGCCCGAGGGCGACGATTTCGACCACGAGTTCGCCGAGCTGCTCGAAGACCGGTTCCTGATGGGGTCGCCTGCCGAGGTCGCCCAGCAGATGGTCCGGCTCAACCGCCGGCTCGGGGTCAACCATATCGTCGCCTCGGTGCATTGGCCGGGCATGCCCAACAGCCTCGCGCTCGAACAGCTCGACATCCTGGCCCGTGAGGTCATGCCGGCCGTCCGGCAAGCCGTCGGCTGACGCGCTCCGAAATGCGCTCGGTCCCGGTCGTCCTGGCGCTGCTGTGCGCGAGCGGGTTTGCGGCGCGCGCCGAGCCGCCGCGGCTCGACGAGCCGACGCTGCGGGCCAACGAGGCCTATGACAACCGCAACTACCCGGAAGCGCTCCGGCTCTACCGCAGGGCCGCCGAGAACGGCGCCGATCCGCAGGCCGAAATCCGCCTCGGCATGATGTATTCGCAGGGACTGGGAGTGGCCCCGGACGGAGCCGAGGCGATCCGCTGGTTTCGCAAGGCCGCCGATCAGGGTTCGGCCCAGGGCCAGTTCAACCTCGCGATCAGCTACCGCAGCGGCGACGGTGTCGAGCGCGATTACGGCGAGGCGCTGCGCTGGTTCTATGCCGCCGCACAGCAGGGCTACGCGCCGGCCGAATTCAATCTGGGCTTTATGTATCAATCCGGCGAGGGAACGGCGAGAAACGCCCCTGAAGCCGCGCGATGGTATCGCGCCGCGGCCGATCACGGCCTCGCGCCCGCGCAGGCGGCGCTCGGCAATCAGTATCTCGTCGGCGCCGGCGTGCCCAAGGACCATGCCGAGGCGCTCGCCTGGTTCCGCAAGGCAGCGGACCAGGGCAACGCCGCCGCGCAATATGCGGTCGGCTCGGCCTACGGCTCGGGCGACAGCGTCAAAAGGGATTACGCCGAGGCGCTGCGCTGGCTGACCCTCGCGGCGGAGCAGAACTTCGCACCGGCACAGTTCGCGGTGGGCGATTTCTACGACCGCGGGTTCGGCGTGGCGCGCGACCCGGCCAGGGCGCGCGAGTGGATGGACAAAGCCGCCGCCGGCGGCGACGACCGCGCCAAGAAATGGCTCGCAGCGCACGCCGCGGCGTCGCCTGCGCCCGCCAAGACGGCGGCCCCGGCACCGGCGAAATAGACCTCTGCATTTAACCTCGTCATCCCGGCGCAGGCCGGGACCCAGGGTTCAACCGCATTTGCGTCCGACGGCTGGATACCGGCCTTCGCCGGTATGACGAACAGTCATAAGATTGGCCGGTGAACTTTCCCCGGCAGTACTTCGTCTACATCCTCGCGAGCAAACCGTTCGGAACGCTCTATATCGGCGTCACGTCCGACCTCGTGCGGCGCGTCTGGGAGCACAAAATCAAAGCCGTTCCGGGCTTCGCTACACGCTACGGCGTCGACCGATTGGTCTGGTTCGAGACCCCACCAACGCCGAAGCGGCGATTACGCGCGAAAAGCAGCTCAAGGAGTGGAAGCGCGACTGGAAGATCAATCTGGTCATGCGCGAGAACCCCGCGTGGAACGACCTTTACCCGGGTATTTGTGGGTAAATCTCGTCGTCCCGGCGCAGGCCGGGACCCAGGGTTCAACCGCTATTGCGTCCGACGGCCGGGTACCGACCGTCGCCGGTATGACGAGGAGAAGCTCCGTGTCTAATTCGGGTGGACGATGGTGCGCAGCATGATGCGGCGCTCCTCGGGCGCGGCGTCGGCGGCGCCGCGGTGCATGGTCGCGATCTCGTCCCAGATCACCACGTCGCCGACCCGCCA